>DASZZU010000061.1:0-2255 GCA_035544855.1 Gemmatimonadaceae bacterium
ATCAAAGTCAGCGAAATCGGATTCGGAACGTGGACGCTCTCCACCGGTTGGTGGGGGGAAAAGACCGACGACGAAGCCGTCGAGATGCTCCGCGCCGCCCACCGTGATTTCGGCATCAACTTCTTCGACACCGCCGACACCTACGGCAACGGCCGAGGTGAGAGGCAGCTGGCACGGGCATTCCGCGGAAGCCGTAGTGAAGTCGTCTATTCAACCAAGATCGGCTACGACATCTACGATCCGGCTGCCCAGTCAGCTCGGCGCGGACAGAGCGAGCTGCCGCAGAAATTCGATCGCGATTACATGCGGTTCGCTCTCGACAAGTGTCTGGAGCGCCTCGAGACGGATCACATTGATGTCCTGCAGCTCCACAACATCAAGATGGACCACGTGCGCGACGCCTCGATCTGGAAAGCCCTCCGCGAGATGCAGGAGGAAGGTCTCATTGGAGTCTGGGGCGCGGCGTTCGGGCCGGCAATCGGCTGGCTGTACGAAGCCGTGGAGCTTTGCGAGCGGGAGAGCGACATCGGCACCATCCAGATGATCTGGAACATCCTGGAGCAGCACCCGGGAACGCCGATGATCGAGGCCGCCAAAGAGCTCGCGCCAAATTGTGCGTTCAACATTCGCGTCACCCACGCCTCGGGCATGCTCGAAGGGAAGTACACCGAGGATACGGTCTTCCCTCCAAACGATCACCGCCGCCATCGACCGAGATCCTGGCTCACGAATGGACTGAAGAAAATCCGCACCCTCGATTTTCTCACTACGCGGATGACGCTCGGACAGGCGGCGCTCAAGTGGCTGCTCGCCGAGCCGCGCGTCGTGACGGCCTTGCCCAACATCTACGACTCGGAGCAGCTGAAGGAATTCGCCGAGGCATCCGGGAAACCCGATTTCTCCGCTGGAGAAATGAAGAGCATCGCAGAGCTGGCGGCGCGTAACTTCGGGGTCGATGAGGAGCCGATGTCCTACAAGGGCACCATGGAGCGCGTCACCACGTGATCAACCCATGGCACGACCTGCCGGCGGGTATTCATCCTCCCGAGCAGGTGACCGCGCTCATTGAGATCCCCAGCGGCAGCCGCAACAAGTACGAGCTGGACAAGCAATCCGGGTTGATCCGACTCGATCGGGTTCTGTATTCCTCCATGCATTATCCCGGCGACTACGGATTCATCCCACGCACGTTGCATGAAGACGGCGATCCGCTGGACATTCTCGTCCGCATCAATGAGCCTACGTTTCCGGGTTGTCAGATAGACTGCCGGCCGCTGGGCGTGCTCAAGATGCTCGATCGCGGCGAGCCGGACGACAAGATCCTGGCCGTCCCGTGTCACGACCCGTACTATCACGAGTACTTCGACATTGCCGATCTTTCGCAGCATTATTTGAAGGAAGTGGAGCATTTCTTCCATATCTACAAGGATCTCGAGGGACGGCGGGTGGAGATCATTGGGTGGGAGAAAAGTGAGGTGGCCGCTCGCGTGATCAGCGAATCGATCGTGCGCTATCAGGAGCGGTTCCATCAGGTTGGTACCTAATACTCGGCGCCCTGCCGTCGCTGGAGGGCGGAGGACGACAATGACTAGTCAGCAATCGTTACGGAGCTTCTGCGTTCCCCTCATGCTTTTCGCCGTGTTGCTGGCAAGCGCCTGTAGCAGGGATGACGACAAAGCGGTCAAGGGACGAAATGGTCCGAATGGCGCGGCGCGCGACAGCGTCAGCGATCTCGCGCTGAATGAGGACGGCCTCGGGCAGATCCAGGTGGGGATGACGCTCGGCGACGCCGTCAACATGGGTGTCCTGAACGAAAACCCGAATATGAAATCGAATTGTGATTTCGTGTTCCCGGCCGTCGGCGCCGGGATACCGGAGGGTGTGAGCGTGATGGTGGTGAAGGGAAAGATCGCGCGGATCGATGTCGACACGGGATCGGTTACCACCGATGACGGCGCGAAGATCGGAGACACCGAAGACAGGGTCAAGACCATCTACGACGGCGACCTGCAGATCGAGCCGCACAAGTACATCGAGGGCGGTCATTACATGACCGTGATGGGCGACAGCGCCAGCGCTGGCAAGGCGATAGTCTTCGAGACCGACGGGAAGAGAGTGACGATGTTCCGCGCGGGGCGACTACCTGAAGTGAAGTGGGTTGAAGGGTGTAATTAGCGCTCGACGGTCTCTGACGTGCATCTCCGGCTGATCGCTGCGCACCGATGAGTAAAATGCATGACCGCTAAGTTTCTGAC
>DASZZU010000062.1:0-4407 GCA_035544855.1 Gemmatimonadaceae bacterium
TTGTTGGGCGCAACAGACGCGGCGACTGTGAAACTGTATAAAGGAAATGACGATGCGCCAAGCAACAAAATCTATATTCGCCTGGCAGACGTACTACTGTGGAAAGCCGAGGCCTATAATGAAACCGGGATGTATCCGCAGGCAATTCTCATAATCAACACAATCAGGAACCGGGCCCGGACGAGTGTGACGGCTGGCGGTACTTTGCCCCCCCCGGCTGGTACTCTGCCTGACAGAATTTCCTCCGTCGACAAAACCCAGATCAAAGGCTGGTTAATGCACGAAAGGAGAGTAGAACTGGGTTTCGAATCGCAACGGTTCAATGACTTGAAGAGATGGAAAATAGCTGCGCAGGTTTTGACTCCTGCTCTTGGAAAAAATTTCAAGGCCTTCAACTATCTTTATCCAATTCCACAGGGTGAAATCGATAAATCAGGCGGAAGCATAACGCAGAATCCCGGTTATTAATTCACAAGGCCACACCAAAGCTCTCGCGCGCGGAGATAGCGCGGCCATCTCCGCCGAACAAGTGCACGCGAGCGGCTGGCACACGCGCCGTGATGTTGTCTCCAACCTCCGGCAGTGAATCGCTCGTAATGGATGCCAGCAATCGGTGCGGTCCTACTTCAAAATGAACGTGGCTGGTTCCTCCGAGCCGCTCCACCAGTAAAACACGCCCGGTTAATGTGTCACCGTCAGCGGATCCCTGTGTCGACTGCTGACCGGTGGAATCCACTCGCAGATCCTCCGGCCGGATCCCGAGCGTTATCGGCCCTGGCGCCGTCGGCTCCGTCATTCCTTCCCGTACTCTCAAACGTGCGCCCCCCCCTTCGGCGGTGAAGTACATTCGGCCACTTTCGTGTTCGACTGTTCCGTGGAGGAAGTTCATCGCTGGCGTCCCGATGAACCCTGCAACGAAGCGATTGACCGGAGCGCGGTAAAGCTCGATTGGCCGCCCGATCTGCTGGATGCGGCCATCGGCGAGTACGACAATGCGGTCGCCGAGTGTCATCGCTTCCACCTGATCGTGCGTGACGTAGATGGTCGTGGTCTTCAACCGTCGCTGGAGGCCGCCGATCTCGATGCGCATCTGTGCGCGAAGGCCGGCGTCGAGGTTGGACAAGGGTTCATCGAACAAAAACACCTTCGGCTCGCGCACCATGGCGCGGCCCATCGCTACCCGCTGGCGCTGTCCGCCCGACAATTGCTTCGGCTTGCGATCGAGCAGCGGTTCGAGACCCAGCATCCCCGCGGCCCACGTCACGCGCCTACCGATCTCCTGCCGCGGCATCTTCCTGAGACGAAGTCCCAGCGAAAGATTCTCGCGCACGGTCATGTGAGGGTAGAGCCCGTAGTCCTGGAACACCATCGCCACGTCGCGTTCGCGGGGCGGGAGTGCGGTCACATCGCGCTGGTCAATTCGGATCGTCCCTGACGTCACCTCCTCGAGACCAGCAACCATGCGGAGAATGGTCGACTTGCCCGAGCCCGAGCCTCCGACCAGCACCAACAACTCTCCATCGGCAACCACGAGATCGAAGTCCTCGACGACCGTAGAGTCTCCGAATCTCTTGCGCACGTGCTCGAAGGTGACTGACGGCATTATCCCTTGATCCCCGACCCGGCCATGCTCTCGATGAAGTTCCGCTGCAGGAATGCATAGGCAACCACGACGGGCACCACGAGCACCATCGCCGAAGCGAGCGACACGCCGACGGATCCCGCTCCTCCACCGAGGGCAAATACCGTCAGCAGCTGTGGAAGCGTCATCAGGCTCTGCTCTCGTACTACCAGCAGCGGCCAGAGCACCTCGTTCCACGCGCCCATGAATGTGAATATCGCCACGATCGACAGCACCGGCTTGGAGAGGGGCCAGAAGATCGTGAAGAGGATGCGCAGCTCACTCATTCCGTCCATGCGGGCCGAATCGATGAGAGACTGGGGAATTTGCAGAAAGAACTGTCGGAGCATCAGAATCGCCGTGGCATTGAACAAGTACGGAACGATGAGTGCGGCGTAGCTGTCGATCCATCCGAGCTGCACGATTAGCGTGTACAGGGGAATCAGCGTCAGCTGGCCGGGAACCAGAAGCACCGCAATCGTCGCGGCGTTGAGCGCGGGGCGGCCGCGGAAGTTGAGACGCGCCATCGCGTACGCCGTCATCGAGCCGAACACCAGCACCGCGAGCGTGATCGTCGTCGCCACGAAGGTGCTGTTGAGTAGCGCGCGTCCGAAGGGAGCACGCGCCCACATGGTGCGGTAGTTGTCGAGCGTGATGTCGTGCGGGATGAGCGCCAGCGAGCCAACTTCGGCTGGAGGCTTGAGGGTGCTCGACGCCATCCAGAGGAACGGATAAATGAAAGTGACGGCGGCGATCGTGAGGCCCGTGTAGAGCGCGATCCGTCGGAGCAGCTTCACAACGCTTCGGCTCTGCCAATGACTCGGCGCTGAATGAAGACAACGATGCCGATGATCAGCGCCAGCGCGACACCGATCGTCGCCGCATAGCCCATCTTCTGGTACGCAAATGCATTGTTGTACAGGTAGAGCACCACAGAGTACGTGCGCCGGAGCGGGCCGCCTCCAGTCATCACGTATGGCTCGATGAAAAGCTGGAAACCGTTGATGGTCGAGAGCGTGACCACGAGAATCGTCTGGGGCAGGAGCGAAGGCAGCGTGAGGTATCGGAAGCGCTGCCACGCGGACGCGCCTTCGATCTCGATCGCTTCCTGGCAGCTCCGCGGGATGTACTGCAATCCGGCCAGGTAGATGATCACGTAGAAGCCGACGTTTTTCCACGTGACCATCACTGCGATTGCCGGCATGGCAGTTCGTGGATCCGTGAGCCAGGGAACGGGCGACAGTCCGATCTTCACGAGCAGGTGGTTGATCAGGCCGACGTCGGTGGCGTAGAGGTTACTCCAGAGAATCGCGACGACGGCCCCCGAGATGACAACCGGCAGAAAGAACGCCGCCCGCCAGAAGGAACGACCCGCGAGCTGGCGGTTGAGGGCGAGCGCGAGCGCGAATGCCGTGACAATCTGGAGCGGCACATGGATACTGAGAAACACGAACGTGTTGGCGACGGCGCGCCAGAACCGCCCATCATGGAGGAGGAGCCGCACATTGTCGGCACCCGCGAACGACGGAGCTGTGACGAGATCCCACTGAAGGAAGACGAGAACGAGGGCGAATGCGATAGGATACACCGCGAATAGGAGCAGAAAGACCCCATAGGGCGCCGCCATCAACGAGCCCGATTTCTGCTCAGCGCGCATTCACGATGTTCCTCGCTTCCCTTGCCGCCTTCTTCAACGCTTCTTTTACCGAAGCCGTCTGGTAGATGGCGGATTCCTCGTAGGCTTCCGACAGCAGATCAAAAATCTCGACCACGTCGGGATCGATATCCAGGTCGCGCGATCGTTCGACATAGTTGGCGTACGTCGACAGCGTCGGCCAGCGCGCCAGTGAGGTCGTAAATCGCGGATCGGATGCGAGACCGCGCCGGTAGGGCAGCTGGCTCGCCTCCTCGATTAGCAGGCGGTCAGCGGCGGGCGACGTGAGGTATGCGACGAAGCGCGCCGCTGCGTCGGGATGCCGAGTCGTGGAAAAGATCGCGATGCTCCGCAAATCCGCGAAGGCGAATCGATTGGCCGGATCGATCCCATCCGCCGCGGGGACAGGCACGACGTTGTAATGCAAACCGCGAATCTTGAGCTCGTTCAGCTCCTTCAGGAACCACGGCCCGATGATCTTCATCGCTACCGTTCCGTCCGTGAACGGATCGCGTCCGAGCGCGAAGTTCGAGCGAGGCAGGACCCCTTCCGCAAATCCACGCCGCAACACCTCCAGCGCCGCGACCGCTGCGTCATTCTCGAAGACCACCTTTCCGTCGACGACGAGCGTTCGGCCTCCGGAGCTGGCGAGATACAGCGGATAGAAATCATAGAAGCGCTCGTGCCAGGTCGTCTTGAGCGTGGCCCACATCGCCCATCGATCGAGGCGGCCGTCACCGTCGGTATCGCGGGCGAGCTTGTGCCACGCATTCAGCAGCTCGCTCTGAGTCCGCGGCGGTCCGATCCCCGCCGCCTTGAACAGATCGACGTTGTACATCAACAGCTCGGGATTCGTCTTCCAGGGGAACGCGTAGATCCCGCTGTCCGGCAGCCGGAGCGACGCGAGCATCGCCGGGTTCGTGCGCTCCTTGAGTCGCGCCGACGTCGCGACGCGGTTGTCCAGACGCACGACGCCTTTGGCCCGGACCAACCGCGCCAGCAGGGCGGAGGAGACGTTCGAGCTGACATCCGGAGTTGCCTTGGCGACGATCGCGGCGAGTAGAACTTCTTCGGAAGAACGACCGGCCGGCAATGGCTGCACACGCACCTGAACGCCGGGGTTCTCCGCGTT
>DASZZU010000063.1:0-3916 GCA_035544855.1 Gemmatimonadaceae bacterium
CGAAGATCTACCCGGCTCGCAAGTGCGGCAGAGCGAACGACTTCCAGAAAATGAGGGCCCGCCGGATCGAGGACGTAGTTGTGCCAGTAGGCTTCCAGAAAGCGGCGGTGATTTTCGAAGTAGCGGAGATAGGCGGCGACACGGTCGGTACTGTTGTGAACTGCGAAGAAGTCAGGCAGTAGGTTGATGAGCATCAACGACCAGTTCGCGGGGTGGGGATCCTTTCGCGGTGTTTGCGATGCGAGAAGATACAATCCACCGAAAGTCTCAACAAGCCCGATCTCTCCAAACGAAACCCCAAATCATGGCACAGATATTCCTTCTCTCTTCCTGAGAAGTTCCGAGAGCGACAGGAGGAGCAGCCCATGACAACGCTGCGTCAGATAGAGCTTCGTTGTCCCGTGTGTGACAACGAGTTCAAGTCCCAGAGTGTAGTTTCGACGAATGCGTTCGGCGGTAAACGGACCGATTTTCATGAGCGAGCTGCCGGCACTCAACCGCTTGCTTATCTCATCCACATGTGCAGCGAGTGTGGCTACTCTGGGGGAGAAGCAGATTTCGCGGCACCGACGGAAGTCAGTCCGATCCTGAAACAACAGGTGCTGAGGGAGCTTGCACCTCTGCGCCCGTCACCCATATGTGGCTCAGAGAAGTACGAAGCAGCCGCTAAAGTCGCCCAATGGCAAAACATGGAGGTGCGCCACGTTGCTGACCTGCTTCTGCGTGCGGCGTGGTGCTGTGTCGATGAGGGAGACGTGGAAGCCGAGAGATACTTCCGTCGGCATGCCGCATGGAAGTTCGAGGAGGCGCTGGGTGCCTACGACGCTGTCCCGCGGGGAGAACGTGCGATCCTCGTATATCTTGTGGGCGAGCTGTGGAGGCGGGTCGGCAACACCAAGAAAGCAACCAGGTGGTTCGAGTCGGTTCCCGGCGAGGTCGTGGATTTACAGAACCAGCAATGGGTCATGGATGCGGCCGAGCAGCAGAGGCTGAACCCGAGAGAGTGGTTCGGCTAGTTAATCATTTGGTCCCAAAGAGTCTGTCGCCGGCGTCGCCGAGACCGGGCAGAATGTAGCCCTGGCTGTTGAGTTCACGATCCAGCGCGGCGCAGTAGATCTGCACATCTGGGTGAGCCTCGCTGAGGTGCCGCACTCCCTCCGGGGCAGCCACCAGACAGAGAAATCGGATCCGGTTGGCGCCGGCTCTCTTGAGAGACGCCACCGCTGCGGCTGCGCTACCTCCGGTAGCGAGCATCGGATCGAGCAGAAAAAAATCCCGCTCCCCGGTATCTCCAGGTACCTTGAAGTAGTAATCCACCGGCTGCAGGGTGTCATGATCACGGTAGAGCCCAATGTGGCCTACCCGTGCCGATGGAACGAGGCGGAGAATGCCTTCAACCATACCGAGACCAGCGCGGAGAATGGGAACGAGGGTCAGCTTCTTTCCAGTGATGTGCCAGCCTGACGTTTTCTCGAGCGGGGTGTCCACGTCTCTGGGCTCGAGCATCAGCTCACTCGTTGCCTCGTAGGCCATGAGCATCGCGATCTCGTCGACCAGCTCCTTGAAATGTTTCGTCTGGGTCTGCTGATCGCGCAGAATCGTTAGCTTGTGCTGAACGAGAGGATGCCGGATAATAGTCAGCGTGGGGAATTCCTTGACTCGCTCGATCATTCTAACCCCAGGATTCCGGCCTTGGCACAGTGGATGTTCACCGGCTCATAATCTCTAACTCCTGATGAAAGAATACCAGGCTGTGGTGGTCAAGCTGACGCGACATACGCGAGAAGATGAAGACACCCTCACCGATCTCCTGAACGAGCGGAGCAGAGGAGGATGGGAGCCCGCGATGATGTCTCAGGATGAACAGCGCGTAACGATCCTCTTTCAGCGCGATGCGGTAGCAGAAGGCTAGCTGTTTGGAGATAACGTTTGTTGGCGCGGCACGGGAGGTCACCGGTTCCTGTCACCTGCTGCATGTAAACGGATACACGGTCGCGCTCGACTGTGGAATGTTTCAGGGAAGGCGACAGGATTCGGCGGATAAGAACCGAAAGCTCCCCCTACCGATCAAGGATCTCGACGCGGTCGTTCTCTCCCACGCACACATCGACCACTCGGGCCGCCTTCCCTACCTCATTGCGGAAGGATATTCGAAAACCATCTGGGCTACTTCAGCAACGCGCGATCTCTCCGCGGTGATGCTGGCTGATTCGGCGCATATCCAGGAGAAAGATGCCGAGTTTCTTGCGAAGAGACACAAGGAATTCATCGAGCCTCTATATGGAATGCGTCACGCAGTACGCACCATGGACCTGATGGTTGGCGTCCCGTATAACAGGCCGTTCGACGTCGTTCCCGGAGTGAAGGCCAGCTATATCGATGCGGGACACATACTCGGCTCCGCCTCGGTTCTGCTCGACTGTACTGAAGGAGGGAAGGCCAAGCGGCTTGTCTTCTCGGGAGACATCGGTCGCAGTGGACTCGCGATTGTCCGGGATCCTGTTCCTCCCGAGGGTGCTGACGCGCTGATCATGGAGTCGACGTACGGAAATCGAGATCACGAGTCTGTAGAAGGAGCCAAGGCTCAGCTTGCCAAGGTAATTCGCGAAACTGCTGCACGAGGCGGCCGTGTCCTCATTCCGGCCTTTGCACTTGGTCGCACCCAGGAGATGATCTACGCGCTCCACTCGCTCACGCAGGAGGGCGCGATTCCGTCGATACCTATCTATGTGGACAGTCCACTCGCGATCGATGCGACCACGGTCTTCGAGATGCACCCGGAGAGTTTCGATCGTTCCGAAGAGATGGTCAAAAAGGCTAAGGAACTTTTTCGGTTCGATCTCCTGCACTACACGCGCGATGTGGAGGAATCAAAGGCACTCTCACGCGCGCATGGGCCTATGGTCATCGTCGCCGCATCGGGGATGATGGAGAACGGTCGGATTCTTCACCACCTCGCTCAGGGTGCCAGCGATCCCCGCAACACGATACTCGTGGTCGGCTTTCAGGCCGAGCACACTCTGGGTCGGAGAGTAGTCGAGAGGCAGCCCATTCTCCACATTTTCGGCGAAGACGTCCCTCTTCACGCGCGTGTTGAAGTCATCGATGGTTATAGCGCACATGCCGATCGGACGGAGATGATTGCGTGGCTCGGTCGAGCGAGGGACAAGTCCCCAAATCTTGGCCCGATATGGCTGGTACACGGAGAGGCACCCGTTCAGGACGAATTCAAACTGGCACTCACGGCACTGGGGTACTCTGTCGATTGTCCGGAGCCTCACGCGCGCTATGCGTTCTAGCGTAGCTTCCACGAATGAAGCGGGCAGCGAAAGCGAAACAAGCTATCGGGATCGCACGTCGGATACTGACGATCGGCGTAGTGACCGTTTTCTGTCTGTGGCTGATCTCGGCTGTGGCAGTTCTCGTCTGGAGCTCGCGTGACGAAGCGAGGCCGGCGCAAGCCATAGTAGTCCTGGGAGCGGCGCAGTACGCCGGCAAACCGTCACCCGTGCTGCGTGCCCGACTCGATCACGCCCTGGATCTCTGGAACCGTCATCTTGCTTCGTTGCTGATTCTCACGGGTGGAACAGGTTCCGGCGACACCACCAGTGAAGCAGCCGTGGGGAGAAACTACGCGAAGAAACACGGAGTACCGGACAGCGCAATCCTGGTGGAGAATGAAGGACGCACCACGAGCGAGTCGATGCGGGCAGTCGCTGGCATGCTGGAAGTGCGGGGCTTGCAGAGCGCGCTTCTAGTCAGCGATCCGTTTCACATGCTGCGACTCGGAATCCTGGCGAGACGCTTCGGATTTACGCCATACACCTCTCCGACCCGCACCAGTCCAATCTCGCCGAATCGGGAAGAGCGCTGGAAGTATATTTTTAGTGAATCACTCAAAGCACCTATGGCCTTC
>DASZZU010000064.1:0-2505 GCA_035544855.1 Gemmatimonadaceae bacterium
AAGTGGATGACTCAGGGCTACGGGTCTTCCGCGGAGGAGGTGGTGGGGAGCGGCATCTTCAAGGAAGAGCACGACAACATGATCATGGTGCGGGATATCGAGCTCTACTCGATGTGCGAGCACCACATGCTGCCCTTCTTCGGCAAGGCGCACGTGGCCTATATCCCGAACGGCAAGATCGTCGGGCTCTCCAAGATCCCACGCATTGTAGACGTCTACGCACAGCGCCTCCAGGTCCAGGAGCGGCTGACGGAGCAGATAGCTGAAGGCCTCTGCAGCGTGCTCAACCCGACTGGGGTGGGTGTGGTAATCGAGGCCTATCACCTGTGCATGATGATGCGAGGCGTGCAGAAGCAGAACTCGAAGACCATTACTTCCGCGCTTCGGGGCGCGTTCCGCGAAGACCCCAAGACGAGAGACGAATTCCTGCGGCTCGCGCACAACGCCGCACACGCGCCGCAATACTAGCTTCCCGGCGTCATGTCAGGAGATCGTGAACATGCGCTCGACGTCCCGCTCATACTCCCGGACTCGAGCTCTTTTCGTCTCCTCGTTCCAGCCCAGCAGCGGTGCCACGATCTGCGCCGCGTGGTGTGCGACGCTCGATCCGTGATCACGCGTCTCGAATGCGAGGTGGGTGCGTCGGATGAGCAGGTCGGACAGCGTCTGTGCCATCTCCACCCTCACCCCGTAAACGAGGTGGGCGCCACTGTAGGGAAGCGCCTGCACCAACGGCGTGGAAAGACTCTCGTCTTCGCGTTGCAGCCGAGCGATTTCTTTCGCGCGATCTGCTCCGGGAAGCTCGGTTGAATCGGTAGCGGTGTGTTGGCGTTCCTGACCCAGTGATCTCTGCACGAGATTGACTATCTCTTCCGCCATCGATCTGTAGGTCGTGAGCTTTCCGCCGGTCACGTTAATCACGCCCGAGCTGTCGGTGACGATGCTGTGCTCACGCGATACGGCGCTCGGATTGGTCACCGACGCACTCGCAAGCGGACGGATGCCAGCCCACGCGCTCACTACGTCATCGCGCGTCAGCTGAGCGCGTGGAAAATAGGCGTTCGCTGATCGGAGCAGGTAATCGACATCGTCGACCGAGGCGTGGACTGTCTCGGGAGATTCGCTCGTCCAGGTGTCCGTAGTGCCGATGATCGCCTGCGGGCCCGCGGGGAGGCAGAACATCACCCGTCCGTCTACGGGGGAAATGAGCGTGAGCGCATCGCGGTTGCCCACGCGCTCCCTGGCCACCGAGATGTGGACGCCCTTGCTGCCGCGGCGACGACGCGCGCGCTCGTCGGTGATGAAGCTGTTCTCCCAAACGCCGGTCGCGTTCACGATGGCACGGGCTCGCACTTCGTACGCTTCGCCGGCGTGCTGTGGCTTCACGATCGCGCCGATCACCTTTCCGTTTTCCCTGAGAAGCTCGACCACGCGCGTGTGGCTGACGACCGTCGCCCCATTCTCTCGCGCCGAGAGAGCGTTTGCCACCGTCAGCAGGGCATCATCGGTGCACGCGTCATAGTACACCGCGGCGCCGGTGAGCCCCGCACTCTTTAGACCCGGCTCGCGCGCGACCGTCTCCGCCGCGTTGAGTGTGAAGTGCCGGCGCGACCGACCCACCGCCATGAGCTGATATACCAGGAGTCCCACGCTCAGCTTCACTTTCCCCACGCGAGCGCCACGGTAGATGGGCCAGGTGAAGGCGAGCGGCTTCACGAGATGCGGCGCGATGCGAAGCAGAGTTTGCCGCTCGCGAGTGGACTCGTGAACGAGATGGAGCTGACCCCGTTCGAGATATCTGATGCCGCCATGGATCAGTCTGGAGGAGCGACCGGAGGTGCCGCTCGCAAAATCATCGCCCTCGAACAGCGCCACTCTGAGGCCTCGCATCGCGGCGTCCCTAGCGACGCCACAGCCCGTAATTCCGCCGCCGATCACGAGAAGGTCGAATTTTTCCCCGGAGAGTCCAGTCATTCTCTTCTAATGTCGGAAGTGCTGCGGAACTAGCCCAAGTATAAGGAATTTGACCGCAAGATTCGGATATCGCCCGTTCTGATCCACCGGCATCATTCGGCACGAGCTGCGAAACAGACCGTTCGATCAGGAGAATACGATGCTTGCCGCCGGCTGTTATGATTTTTCTATCGAAAGGACGAGAGAAGAAGAAAGCCTCGATGAGAGCAGTGCATCCAACGGAGAAGACTCCCGTGAATGAAGCTGTTGCCTGGGAGTCCGTACTCCACAGAGACCCATCCGCCGATGACCGCTTTCTCTACGGGGTCACCACGACGGGAATCTATTGCCGTCCATCGTGTCCGTCGCGGAGGCCGAAGCGCGACAACGTCGCGTTCTTCTCTTCCGCGAAAGCCGCCGAGCACGCCGGATTCCGAGCGTGCCGGCGCTGCCGTCCGAATCGCGCGAAATCATCAAACGGTCCAGTCCAGCGCGCGCGCGACTACATCGACAGCCACGTCGCCGATCTTGGCGAAGAGCGCATCACTCTCG
>DASZZU010000065.1:0-41309 GCA_035544855.1 Gemmatimonadaceae bacterium
AAATATGACTTACCCGGGAGTAGAAGCCTCCGGGAGACGAGAGTTCAACTTACTTCCTGTTTCGTAGGGGTGACAAGGCGCGCCCGCCTTCCACGTCCCGACACAAAGACGTGCGCCGTACCAGTAGGGCAACTCCCTCACGTCGCCGATCTGGAACAGCGCGAGATCGGCGGCGAAGCCGGGCGCGATCTGTCCCGTTTCCGCCGCCAGCCCGAGCGCCGCAGCTCCGTTGACAGTCGCCGCCATCAGTACCTCGGCCACGCTCATTCGGAGCTGGCTGACGCCGAGCGTCATCATGAGGGGAAAGTTAACGGTCGGAGAGGTTCCGGGGTTTAAGTCGGTGGCGAGCGCCACCGCCGCGCCCGCCTCGATCAGCGCCCGCGCGGGGGCCTGTTTTGTTTTTCCGAGGAAGAGCATTGTGCCGGGAAGGAGCGTCGCGACGGTGTTTGATTTGGCGACAGCCGCAATTCCCGCTTCGGAAATGGCCGCGAGATGATCCGCGGAGACCGCCCCGAGTGAAGCAGCCAGCTCGGCGCCGCCGCAAGGCTTGAGCTCATCCGCGTGGATCTTGAGGCCGAGTCCGGACTTTCGCGCGGCTTCCAGAATTCTGCGAGTCTCTTCGATCGTGAATACGCCGGGCTCGCAGAAGACATCTGCGAAGCGCGCGATTCCCTGCTCTCTGACCTTGGGAAGAAGGTTAGCGACCAGCATGTCGAGATATTCTGCGCGGAGCGAATCGCTCGACCGGTAGTCGTGCGGAATCTCGTGCGCGCCGAGCCAGGTGGCAACGACGCGCATCGGCATGCTCGCAGCGAGACGACCGATGACGCGGAGCGCTTTGAGCTCATCGTCCACTGAGAGTCCGTAGCCGCTCTTGATCTCAACCGTAGTCGTTCCATACGACGCGAGAGAGCGGAGACGTAGAACCGCGAGATCGTATAGCTCCTCCTCGCTGCGCTCCCGAAAATCACGCACCGAAGAGTGAATACCACCGCCGCGCGCCGCGATCTCCATGTAGTCATGTCCTTCCGCGCGCAGCTCCTGCTCCTCGAACCTCGGCTTGCCGAATACCGCGTGGGTGTGGGAGTCGATGAGACCGGGAGTGAGGACACCTCCGCGGCAATCGATTATCTCCGCATCTGTGAATGCGGGCTCGATGTCACGCGCGGCCCCGATCGCGGCGATGCGACCGCCGCTCACCGCGACCGCTGCGTTCCTTAAAATGCCCGCTTCGCGCATCTCGCTCCCCTTCCGCGCGCGATCGGGTCCGGCGCAGGTGACGACCTGCGCCGCGTTCACGAACAATAGGTCCTTCAAGATTGGGTCACCCGAGTTTGCGGGTCACTAAAGCCCGTAGCCCACAGCCTGCCCGCCGACAGCCCCCCGCAGGTAGTCTTCAGTTGCAGTTGCCCTGGGCGATGCCATGACATCCCGCACACGCGAGAACCTGAGCGGCGCCTGTGCCTCTCCCCGGCACGCGTAGTAGCACGCGTTGCAATTGATGGGCTCGTACTTCCGGAATTCCGTCCAGTGGAAATCGGTCGGAAAGTCGGGACAGCGCTTCACGCGCCCCATAGGATCAACGTGTATCGTGCGCATCCCGGACCGGCAGGGCTCGGTGATCTCGCCGCGCACGTAGCGCGGAATCTGCTCCAGATAATAGTCGGAGTTGGTGATCACCCCGCGCGTTTTCCTCTTGAAGGCGAGGAGCTCCTTGATCACTTGCTCGAGGTGATTCCTTTGCTCGCGCTCGATGATTCCCTCGGTGCTTCCGTTTTTCGCCGCGGTGTAGCAGCTGAAGTTTACCCCGCATCCCAACTCGCGGGCGCGACTGACGATCGGCAGCAGCTGGTCGAGATTGTCGCGCTTGATGACGGTGTTGAATCGAATGCCCGTGATTCCCATCTCGCGCATTCGGGGAATCGCTTTCATGATCCTGGCGCTCAGCCCGGGAATGCCGCGCGCCTTGTCGTGACGCTCATCGAGATAATCGAGCGAGATGTTGAACTGGTTGATCCCCGATTTCCACAGCGAGCGCGCCCGCTCGGCCGACAGCATTCCACCGTGGGTGATGAGCGTCATGTATTTGAGGCTGATCGCCTTGTTCACGGCCGAGACGATGTCCTCCAGGTCGCGCCGCAATGTCGGCTCACCGCCGGTGAAGGTGATGAGCATCGGATTGAAGAAGCGCGCGGCATCAGCAAAGCTGGTGAGCTCGGAAGCTTTTGCGGACGGATCGGTTTTCCAGTAGTCGCAGAAGCCGCAGCGCGCGTTGCAGCGCATCGTGACTTCGAAATGCACCAGCACGGGCCGCCGCGTTGCCGTGAGATACGCGTACTTCACCAGGAACACGGGCACATGCCACGGCTTGAACTCGCTGGTCAGCACGTCAGCCGCTCATCGGCAGATGCAATCCGTGCTCGCGCGCGGTCTTCCGCGCCTCTTCATATCCCGCGTCGGCGTGGCGAGCCACGCCCGTGCCGGGGTCGTTGGTGAGCACCCGCTCGAGCCGGATGCGCATCTCCGGTGTTCCGTCAGCGACGATCACCTGGCCGGCGTGAAGTGAGTTGCCGATTCCGACGCCGCCGCCATGATGGAACGAAACCCACGACGCGCCGCTCGCGACGTTGAGCATCGCGTTGAGGAGCGGCCAGTCGGCAACCGCATCGGTTCCGTCGCGCATTCCCTCGGTCTCGCGGAAGGGCGACGCGACGCTCCCCGTGTCGAGGTGATCGCGGCCGATGGCGATTGGCGCCGATATCTCGCGCGACGCGACGAGGTCGTTGATCGCCACTCCGAACTTTGCGCGGTCGGACTGGCCGAGCCAGCATATCCGCGCCGGCAGTCCCTGGAATTTTATTTTCTTCTGCGCGAGCAAGATCCAGCGGCGGAGATGCTCGTTATTCGGGAACAGCTCGAGCGCGAGGTCGTCGGTGCGCTTGATGTCCTTGGGATCGCCGGAGAGTGCGACCCAGCGGAACGGTCCCTTCCCTTCGCAGAACAGCGGCCTGATATACTCCGGCACGAATCCGGGGATGTCGAACGCGTTTTTCAATCCAGCGTCGTATGCGACAGTGCGGATGTTGTTACCGTAATCGAAGGTGACGGCGCCGCGCTGCTGCAGCTCCAGCATGGCGGTTACGTGACGCACCGCCGATTGAGTCGCGCGACGTATGTACTCCTCCGGATCTTTCTCGCGGAGCTCGAGCGCCTTCGCCAGCGGCATTCCCGCTGGCACGTAGCCATTCAGCATGTCGTGCGCGCTCGTCTGATCGGTGACTACGTCCGGATTGACGCCGCGAACGACCAGCGCCGGCAGCACGTCCGCCGCGTTGCCGAGCAGCCCAATGGAGATCGCTTCCTTGGCGTGGATTGCCTTCGAGATGAGATCCAGCGCTTCATCGAGGTCCCGCGCCTTGCGGTCGAGGTAGCCAGTCTCCAGTCGCTTCTCTATTCGCGATTCATCCACCTCGATGATGAGCGCGGCGGCGCCCTGCATCGTCGCGGCCAGGGGCTGTGCGCCACCCATGCCGCCGAGTCCCGCCGTGAGCACGAAGCGTCCGCGCAGCGTTCCGGCGAAGTGACGGTGCGCGACGGAGCCGAGAGTCTCGTAGGTGCCCTGCACTATTCCCTGAGAGCCGATGTAAATCCATGAGCCGGCGGTCATCTGCCCGTACATCATCAGCCCTTTGCGCTCGAGCTCGCGGAAATGCTCCCAGGTCGCCCAGCGTCCGACGAGATTGCTGTTTGCTATCAGTACCCGCGGCGCGCTCGTGTGGGTGCGGAACACTCCAACAGGTTTTCCGCTCTGCACGAGCAGGGTCTCGTCGTTGCCGAGGGATTTGAGCTCGCGGACGATGGCATCGTAGCATTCCCAGTTGCGCGCCGCCTTTCCCGTCCCGCCGTACACAACCAGCTCCTCTGGTCGCTCGGCGACCTCCGGATCGAGGTTGTTCATGAGCAGCCGGAGCGCGGCTTCCTGGTGCCAGCCTTTGCAGGAGATGCTGGTGCCGCGAGGCGCTCGGATTGGGTTACGCTGCTCCTTCACGCTTAAGGATGGGCGAAGCTCTACTCTCAGATCTGTCACGTCACAGCTCCGATGTCAGCGAAGCGCTGATCCGAGACCGCGGCCATGAGCGCTGCGATGTCTCCGCTGAGCACGCGATCGGCCTCGAGGCGAGGCACGATCTCGCGCACACGCTGGTGCGCGGTGCGAACACCACGCCCCGGTTTGAGCGGCGCCCTGAAATCGATGGCCTGCGCTCCGCACATCAGCTCGATCGCGAGGATGTTTTCCAGATTGCGAAGAACGCGCCGCGCCTTCCACGCCGCGCCCATTGCCATGGGAACGACGTCTTCCTTGCTGCCGTCGGTGGGGATCGTGTCGACGCTGGCCGGGTGCGACAACACTTTGCACTCGCTGGCAAGAGCGGCGGCGGTAACTTGTGCCATCATGAAGCCGGAATTCACGCCCGCATCGGGCGAGAGAAATGGTGGCAGTCCCTGATTGAGATCCGGATGCACGAGGCGGTCGATTCTCCGCTCGGCGATCGTCGCCAGGTGCGTGAGCACGATCGCCAGGAAATCGAGCGCCATGGCGACGGTGAGACCATGAAAGTTTCCGCCGCTCAGTGTCTCGCCGTTCTCGAACACGAGTGGATTGTCGGTTGCGGCATTGAGCTCGCGCGACACCGCCTCATCAATCCAGTCGAGAGCGTCGAGTACGGGGCCGTGCACCTGCGGCATGCAGCGCAGCGCGTAAGGATCCTGCACCCGTGGATCGCCATGACGGTGCGACTCGCGCAGCTCGCTGTCGGCGAGAAGATCGCGAAGGAGCGCGGCCGAACGGGATTGTCCCTTCTGTCCGCGCGCTTCATGAATCCGCTCGTCGAACGCGACGGGAGTCCCGAGCAGCGCTTCGAACGACATTGCCCCGGCGACGTGTGCTGTGCGCCAGAGCGCGCGGGCGCCGACAAGAGCGATTAGCGCGACCGCGGTGTGGGCCTGGGTGCCATTGATGAGGGTGATTCCCTCCTTCGGCGCCAGCACCACTGGCTTGGTGCCGATTTGCTGAAGGAGCTTCGCTGCCGAATCCTCATGGCCTCCCTTGATCAAGGTTCCTTCGCCGATGAGAGAGAGCGCGAGGTGCGCGAGAGGCGCGAGATCGCCGCTGGCGCCAACGCTTCCCTGCTCCGGGATGGGCGGATAGACATCGGCGTTCAGCATATCGAGCAGCAGATCCACCAGCTCGGGGCGAGCACCCGAGTAACCCTTGGCGATGACATTGGCGCGGAGCAGCATCATCGCGCGCACTTCCGGCTCGGGCAGCCGGTCGCCCACTCCCGACGCGTGGCTGCGCACGAGATTGACCTGCAGCTCCGCCAGCCTGCCCGGCGGAATCGCGACGTCGGAGAGTTTGCCAAAACCCGTCGTCACGCCATATACGACCGCGTTTTTCTTCACGATATCGTCGACGACGGCGCGCGTTCGTAGCATGCGCGCCCGAGCCGTCGGTGAGAGACCCACTCGAAGTCGCTCGACGGCGACGGCGTAGGCTTCATCGACGGTGAGGGTGTCTCCATCGATGACGAGCTTGTCGGTCATTTTTTCTTTCGAGGAGCGCGCTTTTTTGCTGACGGCCGCGCGGTTTTCTTTTTCGTAGCGCCGGTACTGACGAGGACGTCTTGTGCGGAATCCCATCTCCATCCTTTGGCCCCGGGCTTGATCTCTACTCCGCCAAGCCACCGGGATTGAGTGCTGATGCCCAGCCAGTCTTTCCTGCCGGACAGCACCTCACGTCCGAGCGGAGTGACGGCCAACTCCCTCTTCACGAATTCCCGCGAGTGCTCCGTGGTTGGTGAGACCACGGCGCTGCCGTCACTCCACGTCACGAGAGGATTCTTCTTTCCGCTCAGCCTTTCGAGATAGGAATAAAAGACTATGTCGCCCAGGAAGATGCTTTCCTGCTTCCTGCCAACCTCGAGAAATGCTGCGACCGGTGTGGTGTGACCTTCTCCGATTGCAGTGAGCGCCTCCCGCTCAGACCTCGAGAGTCCATTCGTGATCGAAGGAAATTCCTCGAGATGGCGCCTGAGCGCGGCGGCAAGATGCGGAAGGGCGGAGGTGTTCTCGTCAAGCAAGCGCGATATGCCTAAAGGATCGTCCGAGCCAAATGCCTTCCAGGCCCTCTGCGCCAACGCGAACTGCTCCGCCGTTACGGGCGCTCGGGCGTCGTCCAGCTGCTTGAGCTTGGAGGCGGACAACGGCGGGATGTAACCGTCTACCAGAATCAGCGTGAGCTTCGTCCGGCGCGGTGAGCCGCGCGAAAAAAAGTCGAGGAGCTGGATCATCTGCAGCTGGTCGTAGAGATCGTCCTCGAACCAGAGCACAACTTCGCCGAAGTAGTCCAGATGCTGGATCACCCGGTCGCGCTCCGCGAAGTCGCCGCTCACGTGCGCGAAATCGCCCCATCCCCGCTCCGAGATGAATCGCGCCCGCTGCTTGCTCAGCGCATTGAGCGGCAGCGAAGAGTCGACCGGCCCCTCATGGAGCACGTCACGCCAGGCGATGATTTTCCCCGCGATGCCGGCCTCGCTGAGAGTGCCGACCGCGCTGTCGCCATTGGTGATGTTCAGCCGCTGTGTCAAGGTCAGCGGCTTATGGGGCGGTAAGTCTGTTTGTCATAGTTGAATTTTAGGTCGGGCTCGGCGTTCAGGGCAATGAAGAAGTTGAACGCGAAGTTCCCGTTGGGAGCCTGCGTGAAGCCAAAAATGGCCCTCCAGTCGTGCAGCTCCCTCTGCAGCGTCACCTGCTGACTTCCAAACTTCTTCGCCTGGAAGTCGTAGTTCGTTCCCCATGTTCCCGCCCATTTCGGCGTGAGATGGAAGGTCATCTGCGAGTTGAGATTGTCGCGTGGTTGGGTGCGGATGAACGGCGCGCCGACGATTCCACTGGTGACAGGCACTGCGTTGCTCGCGTTAGCGGCTGCCTGCTCGAGACACTGCTGGTAGACGATCGGGTTCGCCAGCAGCGGCGCGCACAGAGTCGTGAGATCCTGATCGATCACAATTCCATTGCCGGTCGGCGGCCGCTGGCGGTTCGATGAGTACTGCAACGTCGCCTCCCAGCCGTGAGTCGACGGAACGGAATACTGACGGTTGCGCTGCGTAATTCCGGCGACGGGCGTCGTCGCGACGCGGTTCGCCAACGCGTCGTCCGGACTCTGCTCCGCGCGCTCTATCTGAGGATTATTCTGGGGCACCACTTTTCCGAAGACGCGACTGAGTGCGCCAAAGATTCCCGACTGGGCATTGAGCGTAAACGAAGCGTTGATCGTCTCACGGAACGGCTTGAAGCGCGCCGTGTCGCTCATCACGTCTCCCTGATAGAGAGAGTACCCGATGCCCGCTCGGAATCCCGGGATCAGATCCGAAGTGAAGTCGGTGGACAGATTTGACGTTACGAAGCCGGACCGATGCGTTTTTCGCGCTCGCTCGACGTCGTAGGCGAGCGATGAGAAGTTCATCGACAGAACCTTGATCTTCTTCGGCTCCGCGGTACTGCTCGTGTCGTTGCTCTTCATCTTCGCTTCGAGCACGTGCGACAAGCCGAGGCTGATCTGGTTTCGCGCGAGGGATCCCAGGAACCCCTGCCGACTCCTGTTTGTCGCCTGGAGAAATTCGGTGCTGAGATTCCCCGCGGGCGCGTACGAGAACGAGATGATGGGCGTTATGGAGTGGCGAAACCGGGTGACGTTCCCAAATCCCGGGAAAAGCGCGAACAGCGTCGGCGATGCGGAGAGGCTAGCCGTGGGGCGCTTCGACTGGTGAACGAACTGTCCACCGCTCAAATGGGACCGCACCCAGAAACCGTTCGAGCCATCCACATTCTCGAACGAGACCGATGGCGACAAATTGAGCGATCCGTGCAGGATACCGGGCAGACCGAAGCTGGTTTGCCAGTCGACGTTCGTCAGATAGGATTTTGCGAACACCCGGCTTGTCTTCTTCGTCGAGTCGTTCGGATCGACGATGACGATGGTCTGAGGCGCGTCGACCTCGTTGTCGGTGAGCGAGAACGAGTTGCTCCACGAGAGGCCCGCGATCTTGAGTGGAGTGCTGAAGCTCGAGCTTGTCTGCCGGGTGTTGCGATTGAGCTTCGTACTGTCGGGAAGTCCGTTGGCGTTGGTGAAGAACCGGTATGTGAATTCGCCGGCCTGATCGAGATGGAGCTGCTCGTTAGTCTGGAAGTTGAATGACGGTGTCCAGTCGAGCCATTTCGTCACCCCGATAGTCGGAGCGCTGAGGCTGAAGACCGGGAACGTCTGATCGACCTCCAGGCGGCCCGGGTGCTGAGAACGGCTTCCGCCGAGACCCAGCACTGCCGGCCCTACTTTGGTCTGGTAATTCGCCTGCGAGCTGATTGTCGCCAGCACCGTCGCTGGATTGAACGTCGTCGTCCGCTGGATGAAAGTGTTGGTGACATAGTTGACGTTCGCGGTGAGATGGGTGGACTGCGAGAAGTCCTGGCTGTGCTGCCAGCTCAGTCCCGTATTCGAGGAGCCGTCGCGCTGGGCGAGATGGAACATCGCCATGCGCCCGCTCAGGAATCGATTGAGCCACCGATATTGCCATTCGCCATTGATGCGCACCCATCCCGGATCACCAGCGCTCGGTCTCGCGCCGCTTCGCCAGTCGAGCGCGATCTGCGCGTCCATGTAATTGTTGATAGCGAAGTAGTAGCCGAGGTTCTCGGCGTGCCTGCGGTAGGTCGGACTGTTGCGTAACAACTCGCTCACCCCGAACCTCGGCGTCAGGATACCGCTGCGCCGGCCCGATCGCATGTCCTGGAAGATGAACGGCAGCCACATCACCGGGACTTCACCGATGTACAGCACGGCAGGTCGCGCGACCATGATGTTCTTCGAGACCATCTTTACTTCCTTTGCCTGGAAGTGGTAATCGGGTATCGAGTCGTCGCAGCTGGTGATGGAGGCGTTGCGGGCGTAAAAAGCGGTCTCTCGTCCTCGTGTTGTGTCACTCACAAAGCGGGTTGTATCGCTCACAAAGCACGCGTCCGCCCCTTCGACGAACCATTGTTGTCCAGATTCGATGGAGGTGCTGATATTGGTTAGGCACCCTCGATGTAGAAAAACGTTATAGGCCATCCGCCCGCGTGCGACCACGTCTGCCGATTGTCGCGACGGATCACGCAGAATTACGGTATCACCACGCGCTACGAGGATCTTGGTGGAGTCGTTGTAGGTGATACTGTCACCGACCAGCACCGTTTGATCGCGCTCGACGCCGGCTTTCTTTCCTTTGAGGTTGAGCATCCGCGTCCGCGCGTCGAAGACAACCCGGTCGCCCTGGTAACGGGTAGCGCTATAGCCCGGTCGCGCCATCAATACCTTCATTACGGAATCGACTTCGTTCCACTTGATCAGCTCTTTCGAGCGAGTCGAATCCGCTGTCGAATCCCGGCGCAAAGTATCCGGGCGCGGTTTTACGGTCTCACGTCGAGGTGCTGTCACACCACCGACCTGAGCGAACGCGCTCCCAGCCGGCAGAAGAAGGGACGCCGCGAGGAGCACGTAAAGCGATCGAGGGATCGCTGGCGCCTTCGCGCTCTGCTGCGAGGCATTCTCTTCCGCTTCGCGACGATCCCGCCGCTTCTGGCGCTTGCGGTAAGCAAAGATCGCGACGAATACGCTCACCTCGTACAGCACATAGAGCGGAATGGCCAGCGCGAACAACGAATACGGATCGGCTCCCGGGGTGATAAACGCGGCCGCCGTAAGGCAGACGATCACCGCGTGCCTCCTGTACCTCGAGAGAAACTGCGGGGTGACGATCCCGAGCGCAGTCAGTGCCAGGATGGCAATCGGAACCTCGAACACGAGCCCGAACGCCAGGCACATGCTGATCGCGAAGTCGAAGTACTCGGTCGCCGAGATCATTGGCGTGAGCGCTGTCGACTCGATGCTCATCAGGAATTGGAGCGTAAGCGGCAGGACCACGAAGTAGCTGAGCGACACTCCCGCTAGAAACAGCGCCACCATGGATAGGACAACCGGAACCACTACTCGCTTCTCGTGGGAATAGAGCGCCGGCGCGAGAAAGCCCCAGAGCTGCCCAACGATGATCGGCGACGCGAGGATGAGTCCAAGCGCCAGCGACGCGTTGAGCAGTATGTGGAACGACGTTCCCGGATGCGTATAGATCAGCTTCTGCCCATGAAGCAGAGGGAGGATCGGCCGCTCGAGGAGCCGGATGATGTCCAGCTTAGACAGAAGGGCGAAGGCCACGACCACGCCGATGACGACAGCGCCCCCGATCCAGAAGAGTCGTTTACGCAGCTCCTCCAGATGATCCAGGAACGGCATCTCGTGGCCGGGAGCTTTGCTCATACAACGACCCCTGCTACCGCATCGACTGTAGGCGCTCGTCGGCGAGTGCAGCCTCGTCAGAGCGCGGAAAGCGCTTGATGATGTCCTGGTACAGCTTCTTCGCTTCGGCAGTCTTCTTCGACGCCTGGAGCTGGAGCGCCCGCTTGTACATCGCGGTCGGCACGCGCGGCGAGTTGGGATAGCGCGTGATCAGCGCCGAGTATTCTGCGTCAGCCGCGGTCAAGTTCCGCTCGGCCGCGTACGCTTGCGCTGTATAGAACATTGCCTCAGGCACGTACTCTGACTTCGGATATTTTGTAATCAGCTCGTTGAAAGCGCTCCGGGCAGAAGCGTTTCCACCCTTGAGCAGCTGATCACGGCCAGCCTGTAGAAGCTGGAGGGGGCCTGGGCCCGTGCCAGGTGCGGCGGCCGAGCTGGCGCTATCCGGAGCCCCAGCCGCAGCCTGTTCCTGCTGCTGCCTCTTCTCTTCGAGAGAAGCACGCATGTCGCGCAGCCTCTGCTCGCTCTGTCCACTCAGGTCCTGGAGCTGCGAGATGTTTTCCTTCATCGCCGTCATCTCGGTCTCCGACGCGGTGCGCATCGCCGCGAGCCGCTTGCTCAGAGCTGAGATGGAGTCGGTCAAGGTTCTTACGGAGCGACTCACCTCGATTAGCTGCGAGCGCTGCACCGAGTCTGCCGCGCTCGAGCTCACCCGAGTACCGACGATATCCTGCTGCAGCCTGTCGATGTCCTGCTTGGTGGCGAAAAAGCACCCACCCAGGACCACCGGGATAGCGAAAAGGGCCAGCGAAGCTGCTTTGGTCATTGCGAATATGTTCCCACTTCCGGATTGGCGAGGATTGGCGACCAGGCCGCCAGTCTCGCTCCCTTGTTATGCGAGAGCTGCCGCGCGCGGCCGCTCTCGGCGTCGAGAATCCACAACTGCTTTTCACCGCTCCGGGACGAGGAGAAGACAAGGTGCCGCCCGTCAGGCGCCCAGGACGGATCCTCGTTTTCTCCTTCGCTCGTGAGCTGCTTCGGACTGCGGTCCCGCAAGTCGATCATCCAGACCTGGAAATTCCCGTTCTGCTGCTCGTAAGCGACCGCCCGACCATCGGGTGACCAGTCCGGACTCGCCCGATAGCTGCGCATTCCTGCCGCATACGGCGTTAGCAGCTGAATGTTCGAGCCGTCCGCATCCATAATATAAACCTGGGGCTGGCCCGACTTACCCGAGATGAACGCGATCTGGCGACCGTCTGGACTATAGGAAGGTGACGTGTTGTCCGTCCCTTTGCCCACAGTGAGTTTTCGCGCCCCGCTGGAATCGAGGTTCGTGAGGACCAGATCCGTTCCATTCCCCGTCCCCTGCGCGTACAGAATTGCGTTTCCACCCGGCTGGTAGACCGGAGTGATGTTGAGGCCGGCGGGGATTTGACTGATTCGGCGCGTACTTCCCGTGCGCACGTCGAGTTCCTCGACCTGAGTGCCGGCATTGCCGAGCACGGTGTACACAACAGACTCTCCAGTCGGAGACCACGCTGGAGAAAGCGCTCCTTTTCCTGTCGTGATCGATCGCGTCCGAGCGCCGTCGCTGTCGATGATCCGGAGGAGCCCGTCGTTCACGTAAGCGATGCGGGTCTGCGCGATTCCGCGCTTGCCGAACACCCACTGTTCGATCTGGTCGGAAACGCCGTGGAGCGCGAACCTCCAATCCCTGTCGCGACGATCGAACAGGAATTGATCCGACTGGAGTAACTGACCCCTCCCCACATCATACGCGGCAACGTGAAGCCCCTCGGTGGTCGGCGTCATTCTTATCAGCAGCACCGCGCCGAACTTCGCCACGAGCGGAAAGTTGATCTTTCCTCCGAGCGGTGGGACGAGTCCCTGAAGCGTCTCCTGATCGAGCGCGATGACGTTCATCCGGTCACCGTAGTCGAGATCGCGCTGCACGATCGTGCGCAGCGAATCATCACCGTACACATCCTGCACCGGCAGCACGATGACGCCGGGCTTGGTTCCGGCCGCGTAATTCAATCCGAGCCGCACCCCGGGCGTCGTCGTCGTGTCCTGCGCGCGCGCGATCGCCGGGAGGGCGATAGAGCACATCATCGTCGTCAGACAAACCCAGCGCGCTCTCTTTCTCATTTCAGGAATTCGGGGTCAAAGCTGAATACAACGGGCAGCACATCATCGGCGAAACCAGTTGGCAACGGTCCAAACCCGCGCACGCTCGACGCCGCTTCCACCGCGCCCTGGGCTTCAAGGTCGAAGGAGAAATTGCCGGAGCGCCTGATGAACGTGAGGTCTGACACAGAGCCATCGCGGTGGATCAGAAACCTGATTTCCGCCTTGAGACGCGCGTTCGGATTTCTTGGTTTGAAGTTGAGTGCAATCTGTCGAACGATGTTGTTGAGATACCCTGGAAATGGGAACTCGATCCCGTCACTGCGCACCGTCGCGACATCGGTTCCCTTTCCGCCGACAGGCCCGCCACCCGCCTTCGGCGCCTCGGTCTTTGGCTGTGGAACCGCTTTCGCACCCGTCGCGGCAGCTTTCGCTACACTCGGCGTTACACGCGCGGGCGTCTTTTGCGCGGGTTTCGCCTTGGGAAGCGGCATTTCCTTGAGCGTTGACTGCGCTGCACTCGGCTGCGTAACAGACGTAGTGGCTTTGGGTTGCCCGCTCTTCACCTCTCCGATCGCCCTCTCACCGGGCGGAGCAGCGACAATTTCCACCCGATACATCGGCGGCAACGCTACCGGCTTGCGCTCCTTGAGGGTGTTGAAGAGGAGTGTCGCGACTGCCGCATGAAGGATCGCCGAGAGCGTAAAGGGGGCAATGAGTCGTGATCCACCCACTTGGCCCGCCATCCTTCTATCTCACCTCGGGAGGCTCTGCGACGAGCCCAATGTCGCCCACACCGCTCGCTCGCATTATCGCGAGGACTTTCACGACGGAGCCATAGGGAACGCCATCGTCGGCTCGCAGGTAAACGCCGCCACTCCCTCGTCGGTTGGCCAGCGCCTTGAAGCTGGCAGAGAATTGGGCCAGGCTGAGACGTGCTTCGTCGACAAAGATGGCGCCCGTGCGATCGATGGTTACGGTGAGCCCGCTCTTCGATTCGAGCGGCCGCGACTGTGCCTTTGGCAGCGAGATGTCCACTCCGCCCTGCATCATCGGCGCAGTGATCATGAAGATGATCATGAGCAGCATCATCACGTCGATGAGACTCACGACGTTGATCTCCGCGTTGAGTACGAGCCGATCCCGTCCACGCCCCCGACGCGCCACTAGATCCTTCCCTCCCGCACCAACAGCGCAATCAGCTCGGAGCCGAAACTTTCCAGCTGACCTTCGATCTTGTTGAGACGCGACGCGAAAATGTTGTACGCAAAGACGGCGGGGATAGCCACGCTCAGAGCCGCCGCAGTGGCGATCAGCGCTTCAGCGACGCCCGGAGCGACGGCTCCGATATTTCCCGATCCCTTTGCCGCGATTCCGACGAAGGCATCGATGACGCCTAGCACGGTGCCGAGGAGCCCGATGAGCGGGCTGACGGAGCCGATGGTGGCGAGCGAGGGAACCCAGCGACTCAAACGGTCGCGCTCGGACGTCGTTTCTGCATCGAGCACGAGTCTGAGCGCTTCGACCTGTGAGCCGCTGAATCGCGCCGCACGCTCCGAGGTCCCCGAGAGAGCGGGGGTCGTCTCCTCGATGAAGCGCATCGCTCGCTCCATGATCGTTGCCGGCGGCCCGTTGGTTCGACGCGCCATTTGTGCCGCGCCTTCGACGCTGTGCGCGCCGGCGAACTCGTGAGCGAACGAGTAGGTGATTCTCGCCGCGCGCCGCAGCTCGTACCACTTGGTGAAGATGATCCCCCAGCTGATGAGGGACAGCACGATCAGAATCCCCAGGACGAATTTTGTCGCGCCAGTTGAGCTGGTGATCAGCTCCATCGGCGAGCTCGGTATCGCCTGTACGAGCTGCAGGAATAGCAACTGGGTCAAACGGCTACTCCGCTGACTTGTTGCTCGAACCAGGCAAAGGTTCTGGCAAGCCCCTCAGGTAGCGTCACCTGCGGCGTCCAGCCGATCAGCTCGCGTGCTTTGTCGGCGTTGACGAAGGACTCCTGCTGCTCGCCAGGGCGGTGTGGGGCAAATTCTTCTGGCACTTTGGTGCCGGCGACCTCCTGCAGCAGTTTCGCGATCTCGATCACGCTCGTCCCCTGGCCCGTTCCAATGTTGAATGCGCGCGCGTCGAGCCGCCCCTTCGCCGGTGCCGGTTCAGTGGCGGCAAGATAAACGGCGCGCGCGACATCGCCGACGTAAACGTAGTCGCGCGTCTGGCGCCCGTCTCCGAAAATGGTGAGCGGCCGATTGCTGAGAATGCGACCGCAAAAGATTGCGACCACTCCCGCCTCGCCGTGCGGATCCTGCCTGGGTCCGTAAACATTTGCGAACCGGACTGTTGCGGAATCAATGTTGTGAACGCGGCCGTAATACGCGAGATAATACTCGGTGCTCAACTTGGCGATCGCATAGGGCGATTCCGGATCCTTCGGGTAGGTCTCGTAGTTTGGCGGAGTGTTGAAGTCGCCATAGAGCGCTCCGCCAGTGGAGGTGAACACGACGCGAGTTCCGGCACCTGCCGCGCGCAGCGCCTCCATGAGGTTCAGCGTGCCGAGGATGTTGATGGTCGCGTCGGCTATGGGATCCGCGACGCTCTTCCGAACGTCGATCTGCCCGGCGAGGTGAGCGATGACGTCGAAATTCTGCTCCGTCACCAGGCGCACCAGCTCCGGCGACGTCACGCTGATCTCGTGAAGCTTCGCCGCGTCCGGAACGTTTTCTCGCTTCCCCGAGGAAAAATCGTCGACGATCGTGACTTCCCACTCTTTCGCCAGGAAAAGATCGGCGACGTGCGAACCGATGAAGCCGGCTCCCCCGGTGACGAGGACTTTAGGCATTGAGATCGGCTCCCTTCGGAACAGAACCGTCTGATTCCGCCTCGGTGCTCGACTTGGGATTGTCAGTCGTCGGGCGAGAGTCCCCTCTTTCCTCGAGAGCAAAGAGATATCGCGCGGCATCGACGACGCCGAGCCCGCGACCATTCGCGGCCGCGGCTTTGAGTCGTACACTCGGTTCGTGCAGGAACTTGTTCATCAGCGCTCTGGAAAAGTGCTCGAGCGTCCCCCTCTGTTCCGCCGACAGCGGACCCAGACGCTTCAGAGCTGCAGCAAGCTCCGTACTCCGCACTTTCTCCATCTCTTCTCTGAACTCCCGGACAACCGGGACCGCCGCGAGCCCCGCAACCCAGTCCCAGTATATCTGCACTTCCTTCGCAATGATCTGCTGCGCCGCCGGTATGTTCTCCTCCCGCCGCTCGAGATTGGCGGCAGCGGCGGCCCGAAGGTCGTCGAGGTCGTACAGAAAAACGTTGTCGAGCTCGCCGACGGCGGCTTCGACATCCCTCGGCAGCGCAATGTCCAGAATGCAGAGAGGTTTGTCGCCACGAGCATCGATAGCGTCGCGTACCCGAGCCACCGTCACGACCGGGACGGGCGAAGCCGTCGAACAGAGCAGGACATCAACTTCACTAAGCGATTTCCAGCACTGCTCATAGTGCATCGCGGTGGCGGCGTGACGCTCCGCCAATGACTGTGCGCGCTCAAAGGTCCGGTTGGCGACGATTGCAACCTTTACTCCTTCCTTGCGCAGACACTCCAACGCGATCTCGGCGACATCGCCCGCGCCGAGGATCATCGCACGGCGCCCGCTGAGCCCGCCGAAGATTTTCTTGGCGAGCTGCACGGCGGCCGAGCTGACCGAAGCGGCGCCGCGGCCGATTCCCGTCTCTTCTCTCGCGCGTGCGGCGGCAAGTAGCGCGCTCTGGAACATGCGATTGAGGATCGGCCCGGACTCGGCGCGGCACTCCTCCCACGCAGCCTTCACCTGGCCGTGTATCTGTGCTTCGCCGAGTATCATGGAGTCGAGTCCGGCGGCGACGCTGAAAAGGTGCGAGGCGACGTCGCGATCGCGACGCACATAAATGAACCGCGAGGCATCCTCGCCCAGTCGCGCCGAGAGAATCCCGGTGATCCGCGCGAACGCATCTCCATTCTCTTCGACAGCGTAGATCTCGGTGCGGTTGCACGTCGAGAGAACTACGCCTTCGCGGATCAAACCGGCGTCACGCAACCGCGCGAGCTCGCGAACGGCCTCCTGCGGACGAAGCGCGAGCTTCTCCCGGACCTCGATCGGCGCGGTGGTGTGGCTTACGCCGACAACGATCACCGCCACGAATCCACCTTCTGTGAGAAGGATCCGTCTTCAACTGAGCTGCAAAAGTCGTCCGCGAGCAGCTTTGGCGCCGCGTCCCGCCAACGCTCATCCCCACCCGCGATCAGGCGCGAGCGCAATCCCCGTAGCGCTGAGACCGCGCGCCCGTAACGCGCGTCGAATCGCACCGCGATGGCGTCGCGAATTCTGGCCGCGGCTCCGGGCACACCACCGGCTGAGACCGCGATCGTTACATCGCCGGAGCGGTGCAACGCCATCGTGTGGAAGTTCCCCTCGTCAGGAAAGTCGGTGATGTTCACCAGCTTTCCGTGCGAGTGGGCATCGACCGCAATCTGCGCGTTCACTTCGCGTGAATCTGTCGCGGCGATCACGAGCTTGGCGTCGCCGAGCCGGTCTGCGCGGTACGACTCGCGCACAATCGTGAGCCGGCGTGTGCGCCCGGCCTCTTCCAGCTCCGGTGTGATTTCGGGCGAAATAACTCGGACCTGTGCACCAGCTTCGACGAGCGCGAGCGCCTTCCGGGTTCCTACCGAGCCGCCGCCGATAACCACCGCGGTCAATCGCTCGCCGTGCAGCGCGATCGGAAAGTCGCTCACAGGAACTGTCCGCGATTGAGCGATGCCATCCGGAACACCACATAGAGCGCGATGACGCTCGCAAAAGTCAACGCCGACATCAGCGCGGCGCGGCGAGCCTGCCAGCCGCGCAGGATTCGGCCGAGCGCAAGCGCGCTTACGCCGATCCATGCTCCCATTCCCCAAATGATCTGAGGCAGCACCAGCGCTCGATACTCGAACGAATACGCTGCCGCGAGGGAAAGACCGAGGGTGAGCCCGAGAAAGCCGGCGATCGACGCCACGTGGTTGACCCGATCGAGCGTGTCGAGCGGCGGAAAGGATCTGAAGATCGCGCCGAAGCGGCCGGACTTGAGCTCGCGTCTCGCAACGAGATACATCGTGCCCGCCGCGGCCGCCGTCCCATAAGCGGCAATGCCGATGAAGCTGAGTACGATGTGCATGGTGAGCCACACCGCGCGCGTGCCTTGGGGCTCGAGGAAGGGGTGCATGCCGGTGAGATTGCCGGCCATAGTGACGAGCGCAGCGAGCGGCGCGGCCACGAGCGTGAGGCTCACCTCGCGCGCCAGACTCTCGACGATCACCAGGGACAGGGCGAGCACCAGCCCCGCGAACGAAAGGCCGGGCCCGAGCCCGGTGAGCGAGGCGGCCCCGGCTTGCCGGGTCAGACCCGCAAGCGCGGTGGCGTGCGCGCCAATGCCGAGCAGGAGCGCGATAACGACGCCGCTAACGGGCGCTTTTACGCGACGCGCAAAAGGCAGCGCCGCTATAGCGGCGGCACCGACGTAAAACGTGACGGCAATGAAGTGGGCGATCGCGATCATTGATCGCCCTAATTTAATTCCCCGCTGCTCTTTTAGCGCATTTTACGCCGCAGCGCGGCTGACTTGCCGCTGGTCAGCTAGGGCGTTTTGCCGGTCAAACGCACCAGCATTCCATCACGGATTGTTGGCTGTACCTGTCGCACGATTATCACGCTCGCGGCGTATGGAGTCACGCGCACGACCTGTCCGACGCCCGCCACAACCGGCGGTGCCGGATTGTCTTCGCGTCCCGTCGAATTGTCGATGAACGAGATTTCGTCGCCGATCTTGATGCCGCTCTTGGCGCTCGGCGATATCAGCACATAGTGACCGATCGAAGGAAGCACCGGCTCTTCATGTACGTAGATGACCTTTCCACGAGTCCCTCCGACGACCGGTGAGAGCGCACCACTGGGGAACGTCACATCGGGCACGGTGGTCATCCGTTGCTCGAGCTCGATCTCGCCGAACTGACGAAGGATGCGCGCTATCGGGCGCTGACCAGAAGTGATCGACTCAATGCGCAGGATTCCCGTCGGAATCACGACTTGTCCGTTGTCGCCCAGGTCAGGGCCGAGGACGTAGGACATGTAAGTATCGCCGAGGCGCGCGACAGATCCTTTGGGCAGCTCGACGAAGAGATCATCGTTCAACTGATATCTCGATTGCACGATGCTGGTCTTGATGCCCGGACGGTCGACGCTGGAAACGAGTCTGCCGGCATCCCTGGGCCCTCCATCGCGATCGGCGTAAGGAGCCGCCTCGACCTCGCCGCGACGGACACCGCCGGTCCGACTTCGCCCGATCACATCGGAGGAAATCAGCGCGGCGGCGCGACTCAGCGGGGACGCAAATATTGTCAGGTCCGAACGGTTGGCAGCGTTCGTCGTTTGCGGCGGCGGTTGAGGAACGGGACGAGTGACGACGTGCGACACGACTTCGCCGGCGCTATCGGCACGCGCGAGAGCTTCCGTCTTTACTTCGGTGCCCCAGATGCGAATCACCTCGCCCGGGTAAATCCAATGCGGGTTCTTTACGACATCGGTGTTGCGGCGGAATATCTCCGGCCACCGGAACGGATCCTTTAGATAGAACTTCGCCAGGTCCCAGAGCGTGTCGCCCTTCTTGACCACGTGCTTGACTTCCTTCGTGGTGTCGGCGAGGACGACGAGCGTTTGAATGACCGTGTCGGCACGAACGGTGTCGGTGGCGGGTGTGGTTTGAGCCACCGCGCTCCGCGCCGCGGCAGCCAGTAGCAGGCCGGCGCAAAAAATGGAGGCGCGAGCGCCCGATCTGCTTGCGGTTCTTGACGTTGCCTTAACGATTTGACCGATCACTCATGCTCCCGGAACTTGTCGGATGGGTAAGACGCCGCGCGTGGCGGGTCAACCATTGGACGGGAGTTGGGGGGGGAAGGTCACTCAGGAAGCCTCGGAGTCGGGCGAGCCGGCTACCTCAACAGTGGTAAGCTCGGTGTAAGCAAAGGAATGTTTCGTGCGTTTGCCGGAGGGGCCAAACCCTAATCGAATCTTCTGACAAGAGTGTCCCATGCGTCCAAATCTGAAGGCTTTTCTTCCCGTGCTCGGCGTTCTATTACTCAGCGCCTGTGGCGGTGACTCCACCGGCGTAAGTGGAGATGCAACCGGGACTTACACCATCAACTCGATCAACGGTAATTCGATTCCCTATAGCGTTACCCTGGATCCCACCTACACCATCACGTTCACGGGCGGGAACTTCATGATCAGCTCAGGCGGCGCCTTCAGCGAGACTATCAGCTACACGGAATTAATCTCCGGTACGACGACCAATACGACGAGCACCTGCCCCGGCACCTACACCCAAAATGGCGGCAGCTTCACCTTCACTGAGGCGCCGTCGCCCGATCCGAACTGTGGCGCCACTTACACCGGAACGTGGAACGGCAGCGACACCTTCACGATGGCGTTCGACGTAGGATTTCAGGCGGTATACAAGAAATAGAGCTTACGCCACCTCGAAAAGCTCAAAAGCTGACAGCGAACTCGCTGGCAGCTCCCTGCTTCAGTCCTCCAGATAGCCAAAGCGGCCCCGCAACGCGGGGCCGCCTGATAAGATCTCAAAACCGGAGCAGTTAGAAGGGCAGATCGTCGTCGGTATCCTGTAACGCGCCCGGGAAATCCTCGAAGTCGCCTCCACCGCTTGTGCCACCCGAGGTCTTCGCCCCCGCGGCCGCTGGAGCTCGATTCCTGCCCGCGCTCTCACCCTCGGAATCACCACCGCCGCCGCCTTTGCCTCCGCCGAGCATCAGCAGCTCGCGCACGTTGACCTCGGTGCTGTAGCGGGTCTGATTCTCCTTGTCCTGCCACTGGCGATACTCAATGCGTCCCTCGACGTAGATCCTGTCGCCCTTCTTGCAGAACTTCTCGACGACGTCGGCCAGCCCGGTGCCCTTGGAGTTCCACACCACGCACCGATGCCATTCGGTCTTCTCCTGCTTCTCCCCACTTGGCGAATTCCAGTTCCGGGTCGTCGCGAGCGAGAACGTCGCGACCCTGTTGCCACCCGTTGTCGATCGGACTTCCGGATCGCTGCCCAGGTTTCCGATCAGCATGACTTTGTTCAGACTTCGACTCACTGTGCCTCCTGGCGAGAGTTCGGTTCCCGCCCAGAATAGTATAGGTAGGGTTTAGAGCCCGGGCAAACCAACGATTTCAACGATCAGCAAAACTGCCCTGCGCTCTCCTGCTGTCGCCCTCGGCGACTTCAAGAGATCTCCTCAACACCAGCGCATCCTCCACCGGCCGACGATAATACTTCGACCTTCGTCCGATCTCGATGAATCCACGCGAGTTGTAGAGCGCCCGCGCGGCGCTGTTCGATTCACGGACCTCGAGGAACGCGCTGCGGACACCTCGCGCGCTCATCTCGATCAATGCCGCGTCGAGCATCTGCCCCGCCAGGCCCTTACCACGAAACTTCGGATCGACCGCGACATTCAGTACCTCGCCGTCCTCACCAAAGGAGAAAGCGACGACGTATCCGGCGACGGCCTCGTCCGGTGGAAAAAGCGCCACGAGAAAGATAGCGGGTGGGCCGCCAGGGAGACGCCGGAATGATTCTTCACTCCAGGGGTCGGCGAAGGAGGACCTTTCGATCTGAGCGACCTGGCTCAGGTCGCTTGCGATGGCCGGACGGAGGAGGGCCTTCACCTTGGCAGCGGACGCCCGTGCGCCGCCTCCCAACGCACTTGCGCCTCGGCCAGCCGGCCATAGTTGGGCTCCCACGAAGCGAGATCGACCGGACCGTGTTCGACCACTGATTCGAGCAGGGGGGCGATACCTCTCGCGTGCGGGTAGAGATCGAGCCGCTGCCCAGGTCCAACCACTCTAACGGGTGGCTCCCGTCCAGCCAGCTCGACGAGCTCTTCGGCGCTGACCAGCCTCGTCGGCTCGGTTTGGATCGGCGTTTGGTCCGATCGCAGCGTTATTCGGGCAGCGAAGTATTCGCCACGCATCGCATCGAGGACCGAGAGATATTCTCCCGCCGGGAGCGTCGGCCGAGCGCCTGTGACGGTGAGGACGAGTGACGAGACAGCATAGAGGTCAACCCCGTATCCGACCGCAAGACCTTTCGCGACCGAGCCCGCCACGCGCAAGCTCGTGAAACTTCCGGGCCCCGCACCGCACACGATGCGCGCGATCGCGCCGCGCTTGATCTCGGCCTCTTTCAGACACTCGGCAATCGCGGGCATCAACTTCTCCCCCCTTCCCGCGCGCGGCCCTGTCCCGGCGCGCGGCCCCGTCCCGGCGCGCGACCCCATACCGGCGCGCGATATGTCGCCATCCTCGCCGCCCAAGGTGCGCTCCGCTACGACCTCGGAGTCGCGAAGGAGAGCGACACTTCCCTGATAGGTAGATCCGTCGAGCGCAATGGTGTAGGAGCGCGTCATGCGCCTGCGGGTCTCACCCGGCGAGAAGTATCCGACGCGTCGCGTCCGCGACGATATAATCGAGATCTATCGGCAGATGATCTTCGGGCAGTCGTGGTCCCGCGCGCTCGGGCCACTCGACCAGAATCAGCGAGCGTGAGACGATGATCTCGTCCCATCCGAGATTTGTGAGCTGGTCCGGCGACTCCACCCGATAGAGATCGATGTGAAACACTGCCGATCGTGGCGCGGAATATTCCTGGACCAGCGCGTAAGTCGGGCTGGTGATCTCGTCCTGGACCCCATATCCGAGACAAATCGCTTGCGCCAGCGTTGTCTTGCCTACCCCCAGCTCCCCGGTAAGCGTTATGAGGAGCGGCGGATTGATGGACCGGCCAAGGTTCTCACCCCACTCGCGCAACTCGTTTTCGGTGAGCTTGAGGTGCCCTCTCTCGGCGAGTGGAGGAACGAGGTGACGGTGAGCTGGCATTGCTAGCGGGCGTGAAGGCCCGCCAGCGATCCTCGACTCTTCGCCTCACGTCCCGCCTTTGCCTTGACCTCGAACAGCTCGTCGCGCAGACGCGCCGCGGTCTCGAAGTCGAGGTTGGTTGCGGCCTCGCGCATCTGTGCCTCAAGATCCGCGATAAGGGCAGGCAGATTGTCAGCTCCGTAATGCGCCCCGGACTCAGCAACCCGGCGAAGCTTCTCCTTGTCCCGCTCTTCGCGCTCCGTCCGCGAGTCGGCCACACGCGTGGTGAACCGCACCTGATCGACGCTCTTCTTCACGCTCACCGGCGTGATTCCGTGCTCGACGTTGTACGCGGTCTGAATCACCCGGCGACGATTGGTCTCGTCGATGCACCGTTGCATCGAGCCCGTGATCCTGTTGGCGTAGAAGATTGCTCGTCCGCTGAGATGTCTCGCGGCGCGCCCGACGGTCTGGATGAGCGAGCGATCGCTGCGCAGAAACCCTTCCTGGTCAGCGTCGAGAATCGCGACCAGGGAGACTTCCGGCAGGTCGAGTCCTTCACGCAGAAGATTGATTCCAATGAGAACGTCGAACTCGCCCAGCCGCAGCCCTCGGATGATCTCCATGCGCTCGATTGCGTCGATGTCCGCATGCATATAGCGCACGCGCGCGCCCATCTGCTGGAGATAGTCGGCGAGATCCTCCGCCATCCGTTTGGTGAGCGTCGTTACCAGAACGCGCTCGCCCTTCCTCTCACGAATCCGGATCTCGTTCAGCAGGTCGTCCACCTGGCCGCGCACCGGGCGGACTTCGATTTCCGGATCGACGAGACCCGTCGGCCGAATGATCTGCTCGACTATGACGCCTTCCGAGAGCCGCAGCTCGGTCTCCCCGGGCGTTGCGGTGATGTTGAGCGCCCGCGGGGTCAGAGAAAGGAACTCGTCGAACATCAACGGCCGGTTGTCCAGCGCGCTCGGCAGGCGGAAGCCGTAGTCGACCAGGGTGAGCTTGCGCGCCCGGTCGCCGTTGAACATTCCTCCGATCTGCGGCAGGGTCACGTGCGACTCATCGACGACGACGAGAAAATCCTCGGGGAAATAATCGAAGAGACACGCCGGCCTTTCGCCTTCCGCGCGTCCCGACAGATGCCGGGAGTAGTTCTCGATTCCGGCGCACGTGCCGATCTCGAGCATCATCTCGATGTCGAAGTTGGTGCGCGATTCCAGGCGCTGCGCCTCGAGCAGCTTGCCCGCGGCGCGAAGGTCGGTCAGCCGCGCGGCCAGTTCGGCGCGTATGAGTGCGATTGCGCGCTCGATCCTCGGACGCGACGTCACGAAGTGTTTCGCCGGATAGATCGCCGCCTTCTCCAGATTCGCGATCGTGTCCCCAGTCAGAGGATTGATTTTACTAATTCGCTCGATCTCGTCGCCCCACATCTCGACTCTGACGCCCTGCTCTTCGTACGCAGGAAGAATCTCGACCGTGTCGCCGCGCACGCGAAACGTGCCGCGCTCGAGTCCCATGTCGTTGCGCGAGTACTGGATCTTCACCAGCGAGCGCAGGATGTCGTCGCGCGGGATCTTCTGTCCCTTCGTGAGCGTCACCATCTGCTCGCGGTAGCTGCGCGGATCGCCCAATCCGTAAATCGCCGACACCGTCGCCACGATGATTACGTCGTCGCGCTCCATCAGGCTCGACGTTGCACGAAGGCGAAGCCGGTCGATGTCCTCGTTGATCGACGCATCCTTCTCGATGTAGGTATCCGTCGTCGGGACGTACGCTTCCGGCTGGTAGTAGTCGTAGTACGAGATGAAGTACTCGACAGCGTTGTGCGGGAAGAAGCCCTTCAGTTCTCCATAGAGCTGAGCGGCCAGTGTCTTGTTGTGCGAGAGCACTAGCGTTGGCCGCCCGAAATTTCTGATGACGTTCGCGACCGTCATCGTCTTTCCGGACCCGGTCACGCCCAGCAGAGTCTGGAAGCGGTCGCCCCGCTCAAGTCCCCGTGTCAGCTCCGCGATCGCTTTTGGTTGATCACCTGCGGGCTCGAAGGGAGCCCGCAGATCAAATGCTGCTTTCGCCATTCTTGGTATCACTGGCAAGCCGCTCACGCCGCGCGACCTCTGTCACGCCTTTCACGCGCCTGGCTGCTTTCAGTATTTTTTGAAGGTGTGCAAGGTTGCCGACTTCGACGGCGAGCTCTCCGAGTACGTGGCCATCGGAGCTATGCAGCTCGAAGCTTCTGATATCGGTGCCCGTCGCTGAAACAGCGGTGGCGAGGTCGGCGTAGAGTCCGCGGCGGTCCGTTGCCTCGAGCGCCAGACGCACCATGAATTTTTCCCCTTCCAGCTCCTTCCAATCTATGTCGAGCCGGCGTTCCGGCTCCTGGACGAGCATGAGAAGGTTCGGACAATCGGACCTGTGAATGCTTACGCCTCTTCCCCTTGTTACATACCCCACAACCGGGTCTCCGGGTACAGGCTGGCAGCATTGTGCGTAGCGGACCATCATCCCGTCCACGCCCTGGATCCGGATGCCTTTCGGGGCGCCGCGGACCCTGTCCACCAGCCAATCGAGCGGGCCCGGCTTCGCGGTCTCGGTAGAAGGCTGCGAGTCGGGGTAAAGCTCCTTCAGTACCTGCGAGACGTTGACGTCGCCCTGACCGATCGACGCGATGAGGTGATTCACGTCGGTGAGGTGGAGCACCTTGGAAACCCGCAGCAGCTCAGAATCCTCGGGCTTGCTCAGCTTCCGCCGCTTGATCTCGCGGTCCAGAATCTCCCGACCGAGCTTGATCGAGGTGTTGTGCTCCTCAATGCGGAGCCGCTGGCGGATCTTGTGGCGCGCTCTCCCGGTTCTGACGTGCGCCAACCAGTCCCGGCTCGGTTTAGCCGACGGCGAGGTGATGATCTCCAGCGTTTCCGAGTTCTTGAGCTCGCGCGCGAGGCTCGCAATCCGTCCGTTGATGCGCGCTCCCTGGCAGTGCAAGCCGACTTCGGTGTGAACGGCGAACGCGAAATCGATCGGCGTCGCGCCCTTCGGGAGTTGGATTACGTCGCCGGTCGGCGTGAAGACAAAGATCTCGTCCTGATAAAGGTCGAGCTTCAGGAATTCGAGGAACTCGTCCGGCGTCTTCGCGTCGAGCTGGAGCTCCAGCACCTGCCTGAACCACTGTAGCGCGCGGTCCAGCTCGTCAGCGCTCTTCGCATTTTCCTTGAAGCGCCAGTGCGCCGCAATTCCGTACTCCGCGGTGCGGTGCATGTCGCGCGTACGAATCTGGATCTCGAACAGCTGGCGGTTCGGGCCGAAGACCGTCGTATGCAGCGACTGGTATCCGTTCGACTTCGGCTGTGCGATGTAATCCTTGATCCGCTCCTGAAGCGGCGTGAACTGATCGTGGATGATGCCGAGCGCGTGGTAGCAATCAGGAACGCTGTTCACCGTGACACGAGTCGCGAGCAGATCGTAGATCTCCTCGTACGGCTTGTCCCGCTTCTTCATTTTCTTGTAGATCGACCAGAGATGCTTCGGTCGTCCGCTGACTTCCACGTTGGCGATGCCGGCCTTCTTGAGATGGCTCTCGAGCGGCTCCTTCAGCATCGCGATGGACTTTTCTCTTTCAGCGCGACGGGTTGCTACCTTCTTGGCGAGTGTCTTGTACTCCGACGGCTCGAGGTGCTTGAACGCCAGGTCTTCCAGCTCCCACCGCACCCGCGCCATTCCGAACCTGTGGGCCAACGGCGCGTACAGGTCGCGCGTCTCCTGTGCGATCCGCTTCTGACGCTCCGCCGGAAGAAACTCCAGCGTCCGCATGTTGTGCAGCCGGTCGGCGAGCTTGATGAGGATGACTCGCGCGTCCTTGGCGATCGAGAGCAGGAGCTTCCGGTAGTTCTCTACCTGCCGCTCCTGCGACGAGTTGAGGGGGAGGTGGCCGATCTTGGTCAGCCCGTCGACTATCTCGGCGATCTCCTTTCCGAACTCCGCCTCGATGTCCTCCACGGTGACAGAGGTATCCTCGACGACGTCGTGGATCAGCCCGCTGGCAACCGTCACCGAGTCGAGCTGGAGGTCGACCAGAATCTTCGCTACTTCGACGCAGTGGGAGACGAAGTTCTCGCCGGAAAGGCGTTTCTGGCCTTCGTGGGCGCGCTCGCTGAACCGATAGGCGCGCACGAGCAGCTCCCGGTCGATTTTTTCGGGCAGCCCCTCCTTTATCCACTCCGGGATGGTCTCCTTTTCCTTCACAGCGCCAGCAGTCACAGCAGTCCCGCCTCCGCGAAGCTTATGTAGCGTCCTCTCCCGATAATAACGTGATCCTGTACCGGTATGTCGAGTACCTTGCCCGCCTGCACGAGCTGCTCTGTTACTACCCTGTCGTCGGGCGAAGGTGTCGGATCTCCACTTGGGTGATTGTGCACCAGAATGATTGCCGCCGCCCGCTCCGCGATCGCTTCCCGAAACACTTCTCGTGGATGCACGAGCGAGGAGTTGAGTAGGCCGCGTGTCACGGTGATGTCACGCTCGAGTCGATGCTGCGAGTCGAGGACCGCGACGTGAAACTCCTCGACCGGAAGATCCTCGAGCCGCTGGGCGAAGATCTCATAGACATCGCGCGGCCAGCGCACGGGCGCGCCTTCCTGCCGCTCTTCCGCGGCCATGCGCCTTCCCAACTCGAGCGCGGCATGAATACCAACCGCACGAGCCGTTCCCACGCCGCTAACGCTGGTGAGGGTCGCCACCGGCTGTGAGGCGAGCAGCCGCAGCGACCCCCGGCACGTAGAAAGTATTTCCTGCCCTATTCCAAGCGCCGACCGGCCCTCGGACCCGCTGCCGAGCAGGATCGCGATGAGCTCGCTGGAGCTAAGAGCCTGCGCGCCATGGTTGCGCAGCCGCTCCCGCGGCCGTTCGGCGATCGGGAGCTCTCTTATTGTTAGTGACAACTCGTTCTCCATTCAGGTGGAGTCGGGATTATCGTCGCGCGGCAGCGCAGGGGCGGCACCCGGGAGTCACACCCATCATCGGGGCGCTGCCGCAAGCTGGGGGCTCCCTGCTTCAGTTCTGTGGACGCGTATGCCGCGTCCCGATCCCGACGCTAAAGAGTTGCACCGTGACACTTTTTGAACTTCTTCCCCGACCCGCAGGGACACGGATCGTTGCGCCCGACATTGCTCCAATCCTTTCCAGCCCCACCCAAAGCGCCGCCAGCCATCGCTGTCGACAAAGAGGAGCTCCTTCCCCCGACGTGCACCGTCGGCTCCGGACGAACGGCAGTCCCGCGCGCTGGTGCTTCTGGAGGACCGATGTCGAGAGTCGCATCCGTGCCCTCCTCTTCCCTTGACGGCACATCCTCGAGCACGCCCATAGCATTGAAGCGCTTTGCGGGCCCGGTAGGTCGGCGCGGTGCTCCATTTCCCTCTGAGCCATCATCGCTCAGGAACATCGGCGGCAACGGTCGCGGCTGCTCGAAGGTGATCTGCGCGCGGAGGAATCTCTCCGTGAAGGTGTTGTGGATGTCGCCCATCAAGTCCACGAACATGTTGTACGCCTCGTGCTTGTACTCGATGAGCGGATCCTTCTGGCCCCACGAGCGATAGCCGATAGCGTTGCGGAGCTGGTCGAGATCGTAGAGGTGGTCCTTCCACTTTTCGTCCAGCACGTGCAGCATGACGAGCGAGAGCAGCTGATCCGAGTAGTCGCCGAGGCTCGCGAGCTTGTCCGCGAATGCCTTGCGGCCCGCCTCGATCGCGCGCTGCTCCGCGTCTTCCTCGCTGGTGGGAAGGCCGCCATCCTCGAACCCGGGAACGGTCAGCATGTAGTGCATCAGAAGGTCCTGACGCACCAGCGCGAAATCCCATTCCTCCTCGGAGTCGAAAGTCGCCAGCATGTTCTCGACGCGCTTGGAGACGCCCTTCTCGATCATCTTCTCCGCTTCGGCCTTCAGCTCTTCCCCGCCCTCGAGCGCGAACGAGCGCAGCGAGTAGATCACCTCGCGCTGCTGGTTCATCACGTCATCGTACTCGAGCAGCCGCTTGCGGGACTGGAAGTTCTGCAGCTCGACGCGCTTCTGCGCCTGCTCGATCGAGCGCGTGATGAGGGAGTGCGTGAGCATCTCTCCCTCTTCCGCGCCCATCCGGTCCATCAGCTTGGCGATGCGGTCGGACCCAAAGAGACGCATGAGGTCGTCTTCGAGCGAAAGGAAGAACTGCGACGCGCCCGGGTCGCCCTGACGGCCCGCGCGTCCACGCAGCTGCCGGTCGATGCGACGCGACTCGTGGCGCTCGGACCCGATGATGTGAAGTCCGCCCCACTCGACGACGTCGACGATCTGGTTCTCGGCGTCCTTGCGCTGTGACGGCTTCGACTCCGTGACACCGGGGCCGAGCTTAATGTCGGTTCCACGGCCGGCCATGTTGGTGGCGATCGTCACCGCGTCCGGCTGACCGGCGCCCGCTACGATCTCAGCTTCGCGCTGATGGTACTTCGCGTTCAGAACGTTGTGCGGAATTCCCCCGCGCTTGAACATGCGCGACAGCGTCTCCGACACTTCGACACTCACGGTTCCGACGAGAACCGGGAATCCGAGGCCGTGGAGACGCTGCGTCTCCTCGAGGATCGCGTTGTACTTCTCGCGTCGGGTCTTGTAGACCAGGTCCTGTCTGTCGTCGCGGATGACGGGACGGTTCGTCGGGATGACGGACACCCCGAGCTTGTAGATCTCGTGGAACTCCGTCTCTTCGGTTTCGGCGGTACCGGTCATGCCGGACAGCTTCTCGTAGAGCCGGAAGTAATTCTGGATGGTGATGGTTGCGAGAGTTTGCGTCTCGCCTTTCACCTGGACGCCTTCCTTCGCCTCGACCGCCTGGTGCAGTCCTTCCGACCAGCGACGGCCGTGCATCGTGCGCCCGGTGAACTCGTCGACGATCAGGACCTGACCTTCCTGCACCACGTAGTTGACGTCGCGCTCGAACAACGCGTGCGCGCGCAGAAGCTGGTGGACGATGTTGAGGCGCTCGCTCTTCGCCGCGTAGTCGCGATTGAGCTTGTCGCGCGCGGCAAGCTTCTCCGCCGGGTTCAGGTCCGGATCGTGATCGATCGCATGAACGTCGTGCGACAGGTCGGGCAGCACGAACTCGTCGTGCGCCTGCGGCGACATGAAATCGACGCCGGCGTCCGTGAGGTGAACCGTGTGGCCCTTCTCGTCGAGCACGTACAGCATATCGTTCTCGATATCACGATACTGCTGCTTGCTCGCGGGGAGACGGCGATCGGAGATGTGCTGCAGCTCCATTTTCTGCACGAGCTGCTTGGCGCCGGTTTCCTGCAATATCTTGAGCAGACGCTTGTTCTTCGGGCCACCGAGCTGCGCCTTGTACAGATTGACCGCGGCTTCGTCGCTGTCGCCCGCCTCGAAGGCCTTCTCGCCAGCGGCGACGAGCGCGTTCACAAGATCAGTCTGCCTCCGGACCAGCTGCGCGACGGCTGCATTGTGCTGCGCGTATTCGGCGTCGCTCTCGTTGCCAACCGGACCCGAGATGATGAGCGGCGTGCGTGCCTCGTCGACGAGCACCGAGTCCACTTCGTCGACGATCGCGTAGACGTGGTTGCGCTGAACTCTTTGCTCCAGCGACTGCACCATGTTGTCGCGCAGGTAGTCGAAGCCGAATTCGTTATTGGTGCCGTAGGTGATGTCGCACTCGTAAGCCGCGCGGCGCTCCTGCGTGCCGGGCTCCGTGTCGTCGATGCAGCCAACTGTCAGGCCGAGATAGCTGTAGACGTGCCCCATCCACTCGGAGTCGCGCCGGGCGAGGTAGGAGTTGACGGTGATCAGGTGCGCGCCTTTCCCCGGCAGCGCGTTGAGGTACAGCGGCAAGGTCGCAACCAGCGTCTTTCCTTCTCCGGTCGCCATCTCGGCGATGCGCCCGTTGTGGAGCTGGATGCCGCCCATCAGCTGCACATCGTACGGAACCATGTTCCAGTCCATTTCCTGGGCGGTGACCACCACTTTGGTCCCCAGCAGGCGACGCGCTGCTTCACGCACAGTCGCGTAAGCCTCCGGCAGCAGCTCGTCGAGGACGCCGGCGATCGCCGTTCGAAGCTCGGCCTCCACGCCGCCGCGTCCATCGACGCCGCTCAGCTCGTTGTCGATCTGTTCGCGCTCAGCCGGGTCGCTCGCGACGCGTTTGCGGTTGCGGAGATCGGCGATGCGCGCCTCGATGCCGGTCGTTACCTCAGCGATGCGCGCGCGAAACTTTTCGGTCTGACCGCGAAGCTCTTCTTCCGAAATGGTCTGGAGGCGGGCATACTGCTCGTTGATCTCGTCGACGATCGGCTGAACGCGCTTGCGCTCACGATCGTGGCGAGTTCCGAACACTCCCCTCAGCAGGCCTATCAACATTTACCGAATTTCCTCAGACGGATTCCCCCGTCTCAACGATAGAGCCCGCGAGCTTCGATGAACCGTTCGACGCTTTCGGGCACGAATCCCTTGATCGATTTTTTTGCACGCCGCCGCTCTCTGATCTCGGTGGAGGACACATCCACCCGCCGCGTCGACACGGTTACAACACCTTCCGCGGCGACTTCGCTCCGCAGCCCAAGGGGTCCGGATCTCTCCATCGCGGCCAGCGTCGCCAGCTCTCGAATCCGCTCCGGATTGCGCCACTGAGGAAACCCAGCCAGCGCATCCTGCCCTATCAAAAGAAAAAGCTGCGCCCCCTTGAACCGCTCCGCCAGATGCTCCAGCGTGTCAACCGTGTAAGATAACCCCTTACGGTTGATTTCTGCCTCATCGACGGCGTAATTCGCGTCGTCAGCGACCGCGAGGCGCACCATCTCCAGCCGGTCCTGGCCTGACGCAACCGGCGGTGTCCCCAACTTGAATGGCTGGGTCGCCGCCGGAATAAAAATCAGTCTGTCAAGCTGGAGCGCCTCGCGTGCATCGGCGGCGAGAAGAAGGTGACCGACGTGGGGTGGGTCGAATGTGCCGCCGAAGACCCCAATTCTCACGGGCTACGTCGCCGGCGTCGCTGGCGTCGCTGGCGCGGGACCGCACGCCTTCCTTACGTCGCGATCGTTGGGATATGCCTTGCGCATCGCATCACAGAGGTCGCGCGCGTCTTCGGTGTACTTGATCGCGCGGTACGCCTCCAGCAAACGCAGGTAGGCGTCCTTCGTCTTCGGCGCGTTCGAGTGAAGCCGGATCACGTCCTTGAAATAAAGAATCGCCGAGTCGTACGCCTTCCGTTTTAGATACAGATAGCCGGTGTTGTAATCCTTCTCCGCCAGCCATTCGTCGATCTTGCTGAGCTCCTTCCGCGCTGGCTCTGCGAATGGTGAATCTGGATAGCTCGCGACAAGACCCTGATACGCGGTGAGAGCGTCATTCCCGTAAGTCGCATCGAGCTCGGGGTGTCTCCACTCGCTCTGATAGGCCCGACCCGAGAGATAGAGTGCGTCATCGACGAGGGTATCCTGCGGGAAGGCGTCGACCAGGCGGTTATACGTCCCCGCGGCAAGCAGATTCTCTCCCAGCCTGCCCTGAGACTGCGCGAGGTAATAGAACGCGAGCGGCAGCCGCGAATCGCGGGCGGGCAGATCGAGCGTGAGCTTCTCGAACGCCTTCGCCGCGTTATCGTACCGACGCGCTTTGTACTCCGCCATCGCTACCTGGTGGAGCTTGTCGGTGTTCGGATAAATCTTGGGATCGAACGCGGGCTTGCACGCCAGCGGTGCCGCGAGCAGCAGAGCCGGCAATAGGGGTCTGAATCTCAACATCCGAATGATATTACCCTCTGCGGTCGAGCATGTTTATGCGGATGGGCGCCCGATGGAATGGTATCGCACGCCCAGCTCCCGCATCTTCTCGACGTCGTAAAGATTTCGGCCATCGACGATGACCGGCTGCTTGAGCGTGCGCTTCACCCGCTCGAAATCCGGATGGCGGTACTCGTTCCAGTCCGTGACCACGACCAATGCGTCCGCGCCGGCGAGCGCCTCATAGTTAGTCTCAGCATAATCTATTCGGTTGCCGAGCAAACTCCGGGCGTGGTCGAGGGCAGCAGGATCGTGCGCGCAGATTGACACCCCCTCCTTGAGCAGCCCCTCGATGAGGGTGAGCGAAGGCGCCTCACGCATGTCGTCCGTGCCCGCCTTGAAAGCCAGGCCCCAGAGCGCGATGCGGCGGCCCTCCAGCTCTTCTTCCAGCGCGTAGCGGATCTTGGTCAGGAGAATTGTCTTCTGACGCTCGTTGGCTGATTCCACCGCCGCCAACACATCGAGCGGCACTCCGCACTCCGCGCCCATCCTCACCAGCGCCTTCACGTCCTTCGGAAAACACGACCCGCCGTATCCCGGCCCAGGAAACAGAAAGGACTGTCCGATGCGAGAGTCGCTTCCGATTCCCCGCCTCACGAAGTCGACGTTTGCGCCCACCTTGTCGCAGAGATTGGCGATCTCGTTCATGAAGGAGATGCGTGTCGCCAGCATCCCGTTCGCCGCGTACTTGGTCATTTCCGCCGATGAAATGTCCATCAGCAGAACCGGCTTTCCCGTGCGCACAAAGGGTGCGTAGATGTCCGTCATCACTTTCCGCGCATGAGCAGACTCGACACCGAGCACCACGCGGTCGGGCCGCATGAAATCCTCGACAGCGTCGCCTTCCTTGAGGAACTCCGGATTGCTGCAAAGATGGAAGGGAAATTTCGCCTCGCGCCCCACGGCCTTTGCGACCCTCGCAGCACTTCCTACCGGAACAGTGGATTTGGTCACGATAACCATCTCTCTGGTCATGTGCCGACCAATGAGCTCCGCGACCTGCAGGACATGCTTGAGATCCGCGGCTCCGTCTTCGCCGGCCGGTGTTCCCACCGCGATGAAAACGACCTCGGCCGACGCAATCGCTTCCGGCAGCTCGGTCGTAAACGATAGTCGATGCTCCTTCTGATTCCGCTCGACGAGCGCCTCGAGGCCGGGCTCGTAGATCGGGATGTCGTTCTTCTTGAGCCGCTCGATTTTCTTTCGATCGATGTCGGCGCAGCAAACGGCGTTGCCTGTCTCAGCCAGACAGGCGCCTACGACGAGTCCGACGTAGCCGGTGCCAATTACAGAAATGTTCACGAGCTTATCGAGTTAGGCAGTTGCGTAGGAAGTAGCTGACGCGAGCGACACTATCCTGCCCTTGCCCTTCGTGAGCTTCGCCGTCGCGTTACGCGTGTCGACCACGACTCCAGCGAGATCCACCACCCGCTGATAGTCGACAGAGGAGTGATCGGTGACGATCACAATGGCGTCGGCGCTCGTAATCTCCTTGTCCGTGAGCGCTACGCTCGCGTGCTCGTGCCCGTCCTCACGGAATTTCGGCACGTAAGGATCATGATAAAACACTTTGGCGCCCTGAACCTCGAGCAGCCGAATCACATCGAGCGCGGGACTTTCTCGCATGTCGTCGATGTCCTTCTTGTACGCGACCCCCAGCACGAGGATGCGGCTCCCATTGACCGCTTTCTTCTCTTCGTTGAGCGCCTGCGCAACCTTTCGCACGACGACCGCCGGCATCTCGCTGTTGATCTCGCTCGCCAGATCGATGAACCGCGTCTTGTAGTTGAGGGTTCTCATCTTCCAGGCGAGATAATGCGGATCGAGGGGGATGCAGTGCCCCCCGATTCCGGGTCCGGGCGTGAACTTCATGAACCCGAACGGCTTCGTCGCGGCGGCATCGATCACTTCCCAGATATTGACGCCGAGCTTGTCGCACACGATCGCCATCTCGTTCACCAGCCCGATGTTTACCGAGCGGAAGGTGTTCTCGAGCAGCTTCACCAGCTCCGCTGTCTCCGTGCTGGACACAGGGACGATCGTGTCGAGACAGGTGGCGTAGAGGGCGCTCGCAATTTCGGTACACGCCGGAGTTATTCCCCCGACGATTTTTGGAGTGTTTTTGGTGTTCCAAATCGCGTTGCCGGGATCGACACGCTCCGGACTGAATGCCAGGAAGACGTCCTCACCTACCGTGAGTCCGGCCGCCTCGAGCTTGGGCTGCATCAACTCCCGCGTGGTACCCGGATAAGTCGTGCTCTCCAGGATCACTACCACTCCGGGGCGGCAGTTGCGTCCAATCGCGTCCGCCGCCGCGATCACGTAACCCATATCCGGGTCGCGGGTCTTCGCCAGCGGTGTGGGCACAGCGATCGAGACTGCGTCCATCTCCTGCATTCTCGACTCGTCGCTCGTCGCTTCGAACTTCCCCGCCTTCACCAGTCGCGCCACCTCAGCGCTCGGTACATCCTGGATGTGCGACTTCCCGGACATGAGCCCCTTCACGACGCCCTCGCTGACGTCGTAGCCGATCACCTTGAATCCAGCCCTCGCAAACTCCAACGCGAGCGGGAGCCCCACGTAACCGAGCCCGACGACCCCGATGCAGGCGGTCCTGTTCTCTATTTTGGCGAGGAGCTGATCCTTTAATTGCACCTTGGACTCTCTATGGGTAGAGATAGTTGTCAGCGGCCGTAAAAACCGCGCACTGCTTCGATTACTTCGTCCAGCTGTGACTGCTTAAGCTCGGGATAGACGGGGAGCGAGATGACTTCCTTCGTCGCTTTCTCGCTCTCCGGATATGCGCCGCGCTTGAGGCCGAGATACTCGAAACAGGGCTGAAGGTGAAGCGAGAGGGGATAGTAAATCGCCGAGCCGATTCCCTTTTCCTTGAGATGTGTCTGCAGGTCCTCTCGACGGGCGACGCGCAATGTGTACTGGTTGTAGATGGACTCGTTCGCCGGATCGATTGTCGGCGTTCGCACACCCTCGACATCGGCGAACGCGGCGTCGTAGTACGCGGCGTTCTTCCGCCTTGCCGCGCTCCATGACGAGAGCATTGGGAGCTTCGCGGACAGAACCGCGGCTTGCAGCGCGTCGAGCCTGCTGTTGTACCCAACCTCTTCGTGGTAGTAGGTCTTCAGGCCACCATGGACCCGAAGACGACGCAGGCGCGTAGCGAGGTCATCGCTCTGCGTCACGACCATCCCGCCGTCACCGTAGCCGCCGAGGTTCTTCGACGGGAAGAAGCTGAAGGTGCCGATCGTCGCGGCTTCGCCCGCCATCACCCACTTCTCGTTCACCTTGCGGCGCGCTCCGATGGACTGCGCCGCATCCTCGATCACCGGCACGTCGCCCGCGGCATCCATGATGGATTCGATCGGCGCCATCTGACCGAACAGATCGACCGCGATGATCGCGCGCGTCACCGGCCTGATGCTCGCCGCAATCGTCTCGGCGGAAAGATTGAAAGTGTCGGGATCGATGTCCGCGAACACGGGGCGGGCACCAACGTTGTGAACCGCGCCGGCCGTCGCGAAGAATGTGAATGGCGTGGTCAGAACCTCCTCGCCTCGACCGATGTCGAGCGCGCGCAGAGACAGGAGAAGCGCGTCAGTGCCATTTGCGCAGCCGATTGCGTGCGTCGTCTGCGAAAGCTTGGCGATGTCGCGCTCGAGACTCTTCACGGGCTCGCCAAGAATGAACGCCTGGTCCTCGACGACCTTCATCATCGCGTTCACGACGGAATCGCGAATCGTTGCGTACTGGGCTTTCAGATCAAGAAGTGGTACGGCCATTTATCTCAGTCGGGAATCGGAGCCAAAGGAACTTTTAAAGATACACGAGTCGAGGTCAGACTTGCGCGCGGAGAGGCAGCGGAACTTCGCGCCCAGTCTTGGCGGATTCATAGATGCCGAGAATCAGCTCCAGAGACTTCCGCCCCGCGCGGCCGTCAGTGTCGGGTTTGGCCTCGCCCCTCAGCACCGCGAGGACGTTTCTGTAATAGCCCTGGTGCCCAAGCCCATAAACATTGGGAGGATTGGTGTTCGCGCCCTCAATCAGTTTGTCGTCGTCGTCGTGATCGGCGAATTCCCAGTGCTCGATCTTGTTGACCGCTGTTCCGCCGATCTTGGCAGAGCCCTTCTCTCCAAGAATCGTGAGCGAGCCCTCGAGATTTCGTGGATACGCGAGCATGGTTACCTCGATTGTGCCCAGCGCGCCCGAGCGGAATTTGAGGATGGCGATGCCCGAGTCCTCCGTCTCGATGCGCCTCGCGAGCGTCGCCGTCTTCGCCATCACACTCTCAACAGGTCCCATCAGCCACTGAATGAGGTCGACGTAGTGCGATGCCTGATTCATGAAGGCTCCGCCGTCGAATTCCCACGTCCCGCGCCAGGGAGCCTGATCGTAGTACTCCTGGGGGCGCGCCCAATGGACTCTGCAGCTCGCCATGTAGATGCGGCCAAAACGATTGCGGTCGACCGCGCGCTTCAATAACTGGATCGGAGGATTCAATCTGTTCTGCTTGACCACGAACAGCTGAACACCCGCCTTATCACACGCCTGAACGAGAGCGTCTGCACCGGTGAGCGAGATGGCCATCGGCTTCTCCATCACGACGTGCTTGCCGGCCTTGGCAGCCGCCACTCCCTGCTCTGAGTGTAATCCCGAGGGAGTCGCTATGGTGACGACGTCGGCTTTGCTCTCCGCCAGCATTCGCTCGTACGAAGTGAAGTAAGGAACATTCCACTGCGTCCCCGCCACTTTGGCTCGCTCTGGATCCGTGTCGCATACGGCGACCAGCTCCAGTCCGTCGATCTTGTCGATCGCTTCGAAATGGTTCTTGCTGATACGACCGCATCCGATCAGCGCTATTCGAAAGGTCTTCTCCGAGCTCACCTAGTCAATTCTCCTCAGCACTTCGCCATCAAGTCGATATTTGGTGCCACACACCTGGCAGCTGCCTGGGTTCTTGTCGGAAAGTCGCTCGCCGCATTGGCACATCCAGCCGATCTTGCGCGCCGGAACGCCCACCATGAGCGCGTACGCCGGGACATCGTGGGTGATGACGCTTCCGGCTCCCACAAAGGCGTATTCGCCGAGCGTCACTCCGCAGATGATCGTTGCGTTCGCGCCAATCGTCGCACCGCGTCCCACCAGGGTCTTCTTGTATTCGTTCCGGCGCGATACGTGGCTGCGCGGGTTCACGACGTTGGTGAACACCATCGATGGCCCGCAGAACACGTCGTCAGAGAGCTCCACGCCCTCATATACGGAGACATTGTTCTGGATCTTGACGTTGTTTCCGATCCTGACGCCGTTCATCACCACCACGTTCTGTCCGAGCGAGCAGCGCTCGCCGATCACCGCGCCGCCGAGCACGTGACAGAAATGCCAGACCTTGGTGTCGGCGCCAATCTGCGCGCCTTCGTCCACATAGGCGGACTCGTGAATGAACGGCTTCGCCATTAGACGCGCGCTTCCTTGGGAATTCTGGCGTGCCACTCCTGGAGCGAGAGCACCGACGGTGGCCTCGACCGAAGCGAGAGGATAGCGTCGCAGGCCGCGCTCGCCGCGGAGAGCGTTGTTGTGTACGCCACCCGATTAGCGATCGCCGCTTGCCGCATGGTGTAGTCGTCCCGCTGCGACTCCTTGCCCAGCGGAGTGTTGATCAGGAGCTGTATGTCGCCATTGAGCATCATGTCCATGCCGTTCGGCCGGCCTTCATGAATCTTGAGTACGGTCTCCGCCGGAATTCCGCGCCCGCGCAAGTGCTTCGCTGTGCCACTGGTGGCGAAGAGCTTGAACCCCATCTCCTGAAACCGCCGCGCGATCGGGATAACGGAGCGCTTGTCGGAATCGTTGACCGTGATGAAGATGGCGCCTTCGATCGGCAGGGCGTTGTCAGCCGCGAGCTGCGCCTTGCCGAACGCGCTGCCGAATGAGTCCGAGATGCCCATCACTTCTCCCGTCGATCTCATCTCGGGTCCAAGAATCGGATCGAATTCACGGAACTTGTTGAATGGGAAGACGGCCTCCTTCACGGAGATGTACGCCGGCGCGACTTCTTCGGTGAAGCCGATATCGTCGAGCGTCTCGCCGAGCATCACCCGCGCGGCAATGGCCGCCAGTGGAACGCCGATCGCTTTCGAGACGAAGGGCACGGTTCGACTGGCGCGTGGATTTACCTCGAGCACGTAGACCTTCCCATCCTTGATCGCGTACTGCACGTTGATCAGTCCGACCACGTTCAACGCTTTTGCCAGCGCCACCGTATGCTCGCGCATCTCCTCGATGTGTTCCTGGTCGATCAGATACGGCGGGAGAACGCAGGCGGAATCGCCGGAGTGTATCCCGGCATCCTCGATGTGCTGCATCACGCCTCCGATCACCACTCGTTCGCCATCCGAAATGGCATCGACGTCCGCCTCGAACGCGTCCTCCAGGAAGCTGTCAATCAGCACCGGCTTGTCCTCGGAGACAACCGCGGCCCGCTCGAAGTAATGAGCAAGCGATTTCTCGTCGTACACAATCTCCATCGCGCGCCCACCCAGCACGTACGAGGGACGCACGAGCACGGGGTATCCGATTCTTCGTGCTGCTGCGACCGCTTCGTCAAGGCTCGTGGCGGTTCCGTTTTCCGGTTGCCTGATTCCCAGTCCTCGCGCGATCGCGTCGAAGCGTCGCCGATCCTCAGCGATGTCGATCGCGTCGGGCTGGGTACCGAGAATCCGCACGCCGGCCTTTGCGAGGCCGTTGGTGAGCTTGAGAGGAGTCTGTCCGCCGAGTTGAACGATCACTCCCAGCGGCTGCTCGCGATCGACGATGTCCAGAACGTGCTCGAGTGTGAGTGGCTCGAAATACAGCTTGTCCGAGATGTCGAAGTCGGTCGACACGGTCTCGGGATTCGAGTTGATCATGATCGTCTCGTAACCCTGCTCGCGAAGCGCGAGCGCCGCGCGCACGCAGCAGTAGTCGAATTCCACGCCCTGGCCAATTCGATTCGGCCCACTGCCGAGAATTACGACCGATTCCTTTTCGGTTCGCGGCGCCTCGCTCTCCTCGTCGTAGCTGCTGTACAAATACGGCGTCGCCGAGGGGAACTCACCCGCGCACGTATCCACCATCTTGTAGGCGGGAACGACACCGAAGCCAATTCGCCTGGACCTTGCCGCCGACTCCGACTCGCCGCGCAGATCGGCGAGCTGGCGGTCGGAGAAGCCCTGCCGCTTCATCCGCCACAGAACATCTCTGTCGACGTTCGGGAGCTTCGCGTACGCGCGTTCGGCGTCGATCAATTCGGCCAGCTGCGAGAGAAACCAGCAATCGATGCCGGTCAGTTCGTTGATCTCGCTTACGTCGAGGCCTGCCTCGAGCGCGCGCTTGATCTGGAAGATGCGCTCGGGCGTTGGCTGCCTCAGAGCGCCGCGCAACGCTTCCAGCGTATTCTCCTCCAGTCGGTCGTCCGCCAGGGTCGAAGCGGTCGTCCAGCCCGCGCGCCCGATTTCCAGAGCGCGGAGGGCCTTCTGGAACGCTTCCTTGAACGTGCGTCCGATCGCCATCGACTCACCCACGGATTTCATCTGCGTCGTCAGGCGTGGGTTGGCTGCGCGGAATTTCTCGAAGGCGAAGCGCGGACACTTGACGACCACATAGTCGAGCACCGGCTCGAACGAAGCCGGCGTGGTTCCAGTGATGTCGTTCGGGATCTCGTCGAGACGGTACCCGACCGCGAGCTTGGTGCCGATACGCGCAATCGGAAACCCAGTCGCCTTCGACGCGAGGGCCGACGACCGCGAGACGCGCGGATTCATCTCGATCACCAGCATCTCCCCGTCCCGGGGATTGATAGCGAACTGGATGTTGCACCCGCCAGCCTCGACGCCAATCTCCCGAATGACGGCAACCGCAGCATCGCGCATCAGCTGGTACTCGCGATCCGTCAGCGTCATCGCCGGTGCGACGGTGAGCGAGTCACCGGTGTGGACTCCCATTGGATCGATGTTCTCGATGGAGCAGACGATCACCACATTGTCGGCGCCATCGCGCATCACTTCGAGCTCGAATTCCTTCCACCCGATAACGCTCCGCTCGACCAGAACCTGACCCACCGGTGAGAGATCGAGCCCACGCCGGACGATGTCCTCGAGCTCCTGCCGGTTGTAGGCGATCCCGCCGCCCGTGCCGCCGAGCGTGAACGCCGGGCGGATGATCGCGGGAAACGCGGTCGTCTCCACGATGTCGAGCGCCTCGTCCAGCGTGGTCGCGGTACCGCCCTGCGGCACCGCCAAACCAATGCGTCGCATCGCTTCGCCGAACAGCTTCCGGTCTTCGGCCATGGAGATTGCGCGCGCATCGGCGCCGATCAACTCGACTCCGTACTTCTCGAGCACGCCCTTCTCCGCGAGCTTCATCGCGACATTGAGCGCCGTTTGTCCGCCCATCGTCGGCAGCAGCGCATCCGGTCGCTCCTTGGCGATCACGAGCTCGACGTACTCGGGCGTCACGGGCTCGATGTACGTCCGATCCGCAAACTCCGGATCGGTCATGATCGTCGCCGGGTTGGAGTTGACGAGAACGACCTCGAATCCTTCCTCTCGGAGAGCCTTCGCCGCCTGCGTCCCGGAATAATCGAACTCGGCCCCCTGCCCGATGATGATGGGGCCGGAGCCGATAAGGAGGATCCGGTGGATGTCCGTTCGCTTAGGCACCTAATTCGTTCCGGATTTCATGGGGATGAAAATAACTGAAGACGACCTGCCCGCGGCTATCTGCGTGCCGGCCGACGGCTCCGGGCAGGTAGTCTTCTGTTCAAAAAAAGGGGAGCCCAAAGGGCTCCCCTCATTCACTCTCTCACGAGAATGCGTCAAGCCGCGGAGACTCCTCTCGGCGCGCGCTGAATTTTGCCAGCGTGCAGGCAGCGCGTGCACACCTTGATCTTCGTGATCTTGCCATCAATCACGATGCGCGCGACCTGAAGATTCGGCTTCCAGGTGCGCCGCGTCTTGTTGTTCGCGTGCGAGACGTTGTTCCCGTAGGCGACGCCCTTG
>DASZZU010000066.1:0-12445 GCA_035544855.1 Gemmatimonadaceae bacterium
CTGAAGCGCGCTGTTCGCAGTCGAGATTCTCATCTCCATCCCTGGTTCCCCTGAATCAAAGCGGACTGTGTCCGAGTCCGTTGAATTTAAGCCTCACGAGCGCATCGCGCTCTCATGGGCGCTCAACACCGCCCGACTCTATTCCGTATTAGCTTAGTTCCGAGACTGCCTCGCGATTTCTCTCCCGGATCGATTGTTCAACCTACGTCCAATCCAATGCGAGCCCATCCCGTCCTTTCCGCTCTCGCCAGCGCATTGCTTTGCGCCTGCTCACTCTCCGCGCAGCTCACAACTCCACTCGATTCCACGACCCTGACCGGCTTTCGCTGGCGATCGATCGGTCCCGCCAACATGGGCGGGCGCGTAACCGACGTCGAAGCCGTGCCGGGTAACTCCAAGGTTTTCTACGTCGCTACGGCGACTGGCGGAATCTGGAAGACCATCAACGCCGGAACGATGTTCTTCCCGGTATTCGACAAGGAACGAGTGATCTCGATGGGCGACATCGCGATCGCGCCGTCCAATCCCAATATCATTTACGCCGGCACGGGCGAGGAAGATTCGCGCAACTCGATCTCGCCCGGGGGAGGCGTCTATAAATCGACAGACGCCGGACGCACCTGGAAGCTGATCGGGCTGGAGGCGACGCAACAGATCGGTCGAATCATCGTCGATCCCACCGACCCCAACGTTGTGTACGTCGCGGCACTCGGCCACGCCTGGAACTCGAACCCGGAGCGGGGAGTCTACAAGTCCACCGACGGCGGCACCACCTGGCAGCTTGCGAAATTTGTCAGCGACAAAGCCGGATTCGTCGATCTCGCGATGGACGCGAAGGATCACAACACGCTGTATGCGTCGAGCTGGGAGCGGGTGCGCGGCCCTTATTTCCTGAAGAGCGGCGGTCCCGGGAGCGGGCTCTGGAAGACGACCGACGCCGGCGCGACGTGGCGCGAAATTCGTGGTGGCGGCTTTCCCGAGACGAGGAAGGGGCGCATTGGAATCGCGGTTTCGCCGTCTAACCCGCAGGTCGTGTACACGTGGGTGGAGGCGGACACGTTGCCGCATCCACTGGCCAGAGGCGAAAAGCCCGATACCAGCAAGCGGCAGAAGACGAACAGCGGCATCTACCATTCCGCCGATGGTGGAGCGACGTGGACCTTGACCTATCGAAACGAACCGCCTGCCGGCGGCGGCGGCGGTTTGGGCGATGCTCGGCCGTTCTATTATTCCCAGATTCGCGTCGATCCACGCAATCCCGATCGCATCTACTGGATGTCCTCCGTGTTCCGCACGTCCGATGATGGTGGCAAGACAGTCCGGCGTGGCGCGCTCGGCGTACATACGGATTGGCACGCGATGTGGATCGATCCTGCTGATCCGGATCATTACATCCTCGGCGACGATGGTGGAATCGCGGTGACATACGACCGGGGCGGCACCTACGATTTCATCAATACGTTCCCGATCGGCCAGTTCTACGCCGTCAGCTACGGCATGGAGAAGCCGTACAAAGTGTGCGGCGGATTGCAGGACAACGGCTCGTGGTGCGGACCATCCCGCGCCAGAAATCGCGCTGGAATCACCAACAACGACTGGTACAACGTCGGGGGCGGCGACGGTTTCTACAGCGCCGTTGATCCGGAAGACGCGAACATCGTCTACAGCGAATCGCAGGGCGGAAACGCCTCTCGACTCAACATCGCTCAGAATACCCGCGCCGTGATCATGCGCGGAGGCGGGCGCGACAGAACGAGCATCTTCGAGGATTCGGTGATCATCGGCCGCGGCGACACTACTCGTCCAGAGACTCCGGAGACTAACCGCACGCTCGCGCAGATTCGAGCCAGAGCCGCGGCGGATTCGGCGCGCCGTTACAGGTTTAACTGGTCGACACCGTTTTTTCTCTCCCCACACGCCCCCACCACCGTGTACATGGGAGGAAACCGACTGCTCAAGTCGACCGATCGCGGCGATCACTTTTATCCAATCTCACCTGATCTTTCCACGAGAGATTCCGCCCGTATCATCATGAGCACTCGCACCACCGGCGGCGTAACGCGTGACAACTCCGGCGCCGAGACGCATGGTTCGATTACGACGGTGGCCGAATCGCCGATCAGGCCGGGCATACTCTGGGTCGGAACCGACGACGGCAACGTCTGGCTGACGACCAATGATGGCGGGCAATGGACCGACATCACTACGCGCTTTCGGGGTGTGCCGAAGAAAACGTGGGTAAGCCGCGTCGAGCCCTCGCACTTCGACACGGCTACGGTATACGTGACATTCGACAATCATCGGGAGAACGATTTCCGCCCCTACGTCTATGTCTCGAACGACTTCGGAAGAACCTTCCGGTCGATCAGCAACAATCTTCCGACGGGCGCCGCGGACTTCGTGCACGTCATCCGCGAAGATCCGGCGAATCGCGATCTTCTCTTTCTCGGGAGCGATGTTGGCGCGTACGTCTCCACGGACCGTGGAGCGAGCTGGCAGCGTTTCATGACGGGCCTGCCGACGGTTCCAGTACACGATCTGCAGATCCATCCTCGCGATCGCGAGCTGATCGCGGCAACTCACGGGCGGTCGATCTGGATCGTGGATATCGCGCCACTCGAGCAGATGAATAATGGGTTGATGGCGCGCGGCACCACGTTCTTCACTCCCAAAACCGCGTACCAGTATTCCCAGGCGAACACCCAGAATTTCACGGGCAACAAATACTTCCTCGCGCCGAATCCGCCATACGGCGCTGAGCTGGTGTACCGAGTGACGTCGGGTACGTCACGAGATACGACGAGGATTGTCGTGACGAACATTCGCGGCGATACGGTGCGCACTCTGAATGGACCGGGCGGTGCTGGTTTGCAACGGGCGTACTGGGACCTGCGTGGGCGTCCGCGGCCGCTCGGGCCCGCCGGTGTACGCGACAGCATCATCGCTGCTCGCGTGAGGCGCCAGCGTGACGATTCACTGCGCGCGGCGCGCGGCGCCGATACGACCGCGGGTTCGCCTCGCGTCCTTCCGCCAGGAGCTGACACAACCGCGACTAGAGGCCGGCGCGGACAGGGAGCTGGTGGTGCGCCGGGGGAGATAAATCTTCGCCCCGCTGAAACGCCGATTGGTGGTGCCCCCGGTGGCGGTGGAGAAGGCGGCGGCGGAGGCGGAGGCGGATTCTTCGGAGGTGGCAGAGTGGGGAATCTGGTCGACCCGGGCGACTACATGGTTACCATCAACGCCGGCGGCCAGACGATGCGACAGGTGGTGCGCGTCGAGCGCGTCGGCGAGATCCTCAATGTCGACTTCGGCCCCGACGGGTACGAGGATGGCGGCGGCGATCCCAGCAACCCCTAGCGCCGCGCGACAGCGGAAAAAAAAGCTCCGGCCATTCGGGCCGGAGCTTTTTTCGTTCATACAACTAGTCACCGCTTGTAGATCATTCCGCCCTTCATCACGAAGCTCACTCGCGTCAGCTCGCTTATGTCGGCGATCGGGTCGCCTTTCACCGCAACAATATCGGCGAGCTTGCCCGCTTCGATCGTTCCGAAATTGTCGCTTTGGTCGAGCAGCTGGGCAGCAACCGATGTCGCCGATTTGATCGCCGCCATTGGCGACATCCCGTACCGAACCATATAGGCAAACTCCTGTGCCTGGTTTTCTGTCCACGCGTAGCCGCCGACGTCAGTGCCGTAGCTGATCATGACACCCTTTTTCAGCGCTTTCCCGAACGCGATGCGCTCGAGGTCGACCATTTTCGGCCATAGTCCGCCGCGGCCAGGCGCGACGAAGACGCCCACAAATATCGTGGGGCACCAGTAGACCTTCTGGGCCACCATCCGCTCGAGCAGATCGTCGGTGAGACCGTCACCGTGCTCGATGCTGTTGACGCCCGCCCTGAGCGCCGCGTCGATGCCATCCCAGCCCATCGCGTGCGCCGCCACCCTCTTCCCGAGCCGGTGCGCTTCGCTCACCAGCATCTTCAGCTCTTCATCGGTGAAATTGACCCAGGAGCGAAGCCGTCCATCCGATCCGAGGTAATAGCGCCGGTCCGCATAGAACTTGATCCAGTCAGCGCCGTACTTCGCTTCCTCCCTCACCGCTTTCCGGACCTCCTCCGGGCCGTCGACGATCTGCACGCCTTCCGGCATCTTCAGCTCCCACGAGTAGCCGAGCAGAGGGTACGTCCCTGTCGTCGACATCGCTCGGGTCGATACGAACATTCTCGGTCCGGGAATCACTCCGCGCGCGATGGCGGTCTTCACGTCGACATCCGCGTACATCGCGCCTTCGGTTTCGAGGTCGCGGATTGTTGTAAAGCCGTTCATCAGAGCGCCTCGCACAGCCGCAGTAGCGCGAATGGCGCGGTAGGGGATGCTCTCTTTCAGCAGCTGCTCATCATAATCCGCACTGGTGATGTCGCCCTGGAGGAGAACATGGGTGTGATTGTCGATGAGTCCGGGTAAAATCGTCGCACCGCCAAGATCTATCGTCTGCGCGCCGGCTGGAATTCGCGACGCAAGCTGGGATCGAGGCCCGACGGCAACGATGCGGTCGCCTTCGACAACTACAGCGACATCGTTTTGTACGACATCGGACTTTCCATCGATCATGTGCGCCGCGCGAATCACATACGAGCTCGGAGGAGACGTCGGCGCGGGGCTCTGTCCCGTCGCGAAGCGCGAGTATCCAAGCAAGAAAGCCAGCGAGATACGTAGCATGTGAGCGTTGGTGGGGATGAAGTGTGTAACGCGAATGCAACAGTGTGCATCAAATTGGACCATTCGGGGTAGTTGGGGCGAGTTTACAGCAGACAACACAGTCTGCTATTGCTAATTTGTGAACGCGTCTTAGTGTAGAGGTGAGTCGGCGCCATCTGTTTCCAAGATTTGTGTAGCTCGAACTTTTACGTCCAGGCAATCGCAAAGTGACAGCACCGCCGCCAAGCAGCTCCGACCTCGATCGTTTTTCCGCTGAGTTGCAGGTCACGCGGGATGATTCGCGAAGACTTAGCCACACTGCTCCCGGCATTACTCCGCGCGAAAACCACGCGGAGCTGATCGCCGCGCTCGAAGAGCTGAGCATCGCCGAAGGAGATCTACGCTCACGGTATGAAGCGCTGGTCGATGCGCAGCATCATCTCGAGGTTGAGAGTGATCGATACCACACGCTCTTCCAATTAGCGCCGGATCCATATCTGGTAACAGACCAGAAGGGAACGATCGAGGAGGCGAATGACGCCGCGGGGGATTTATTGGGGGTCCCGAGCGCGCTTCTGGCAAAGAAGCCCCTTCTCGCTTATCTGGATGGCGAGGCCCGGGGGGAGTTCGAAAGCCGGGTGGACAGGTTGACTACGGCTGGCCGCCTGGACAAATGGGCGCTGGCGATCGAGGCGCGCAACGGAAGCATAGTTCCAATGGAGGCGACCGCCTCGCGGCTCGGAAATGGTTCAATCGGCTGGCTCTTCCGGGACACCAGTGTGCGGCGTGCATCCGAAGACAGCATGCACGCGCTGAACCGGTCGCTCAATGCGCGTGTGGCGCAACGCACCCGCGAGCTCGAGGGCGCTCTGGAAGGCGAGCAATCCGCGCGCAAGGAAGCGGAAGCCGCGAATCGCATCAAGACGGAGCTTTTCGCTCGTCTCAGTCACGAGTTCCGGACCCCGCTGCACGCGGTCTCGGGCTACCTCGAGATCCTGGAGCAGAACATCCACGGAGTTCTCACAGCCGACCAGCGCCGTGACGTCGAGCGCATCCACCAGGCGCAGGAACACCTCATGACGCTGGTGAACATGATCCTCGATTTCGCGAAGCTCGAAGGCGGGCCGATCGAGCTGTCGATGGCGGAGATTCCAATCGAGGAGACGTTGCGCGGCGCCGAGGCGTTGGTCGCTCCGCAGTTCGCGAAGAAGTCGATCGCGTATACACACCATCCCGGCAAGCCGTCAGTCACGGTGTTTGCCGATCGCGAAAGGGTTCAGCAGATCCTCCTCAACCTCCTCGCGAACGCGATGAGGTTCACGCCTTCGGGCGGGGCGGTGGATCTGGACTGGCGCATCGAGAACGACGCGCTGCTCGTGCACGTGCGCGACACCGGACCCGGAATTCCGGAGGAAAAAGCGGAGCAGATCTTCGAGCCGTTCGTACAGCTGCGCGCGCCGGGTTCAGTTCCGAGCGGCGGTACGGGCCTTGGCCTCGCTATCAGCCGGGATCTGGCGCGAGCCATGGGAGGAGACGTGCGGGTCACCAGCACGGTCGGCGTCGGGTCGGTTTTCACGCTTCTGCTGCCACTCCGCAAACACTCCACCGCGTCAAAGCTTTCAGCGTCGAAGACCGCAAGTTAATTTCCTGAGTGTCTCGCGCATTCCGGAGTTGACATTGCGGCAATCAACCGCGGCGCTCTACGATCTCGTAGAGGACCCGTCCGTTTTCATCAAGCAAGACTGGAAATCCTACACGGCCGACGATCACGACGTGTGGGGACTTCTTTACGAGCGCCGGATGCAGGAGCTGCGGAAGAACGGCAGCCGGATTTTCCTGAAGGGCGCGGACATTATTGGTCTCAAACGGGAGACCGTACCGGACCTGGCGGAAGTCAATCGCCGCCTTGCTCCACCTACCGGCTGGGAAGCCGTCCCGGTGTCGGGGTTCATTCCCGCCAAGAGCTTCTTTCAGTGCCTGTCGCTGAGAAAGTTTCCGACGACGGTGACGATACGAAATCGCGACCAGCTCGACTATCTGCCCGAGCCGGACATCTTCCACGACGTGTTCGGACACGTGCCGCTGCACGCGGAGCCGGTATTCGCCGATTTCCTCCAGCACTACGGACAGGTTGCGGCCGCCGCCGACAACGAAGAGGACACGACGCGCATGGCGCGGCTGTTCTGGTTCACGGTTGAATTCGGTCTCATCCGCGAGGACGGTCAGATCAAGGTCTACGGCTCGGGACTGATTTCATCCCACGGCGACGCCGCGAACGCGCTGGGCCCGAAATGCGACCGGCGGCCATTCTCGCTCGATGCGGTTTTTAATCAGCCTTTCGAGATCGATCACTTCCAAGACGTGCTCTTCGTCACCGAGTCGTTCGATCAGCTCTATCAAGCCGTGGAGGAAGCAGGTCGAAGAATTGGCACCATCCGCTGAAGATGCGGAAACTCTCTCGAGTGGTCGCCGCTGCTCTCATTAGTACGACACTGCTTTCGTGCGGCGGTGGCCGAGATACGACGGCGCCGCCGACTCTTGCCACTCTGAGCGTTTCAGTTCTGCCAGCCACGTTTGCGGTGGGCCAGTCAGCGACCGCGACGGCCCAGGGTCTAGACCAATTTGGCGCGTCGATCTCCACTGGAGTCGTATCCTGGTCAACTGAGTCCTCGGCCATCGCGACCGTGAACGCGAATGGCGTAGTCGTTGGCGTTTCACCAGCCTCCACGAACGTGATCGCAACGGGCGGCGGCAAGCAGGCGCAGGCTTTGGTTACAGTCATCCTTCCCCCTGTGGCAATCGTGACCGTTTCTCCCGCGACTGCTGCGGTTGCGATTGGGGCGACTCAACAACTCACAGCCAACACGCTAGACGGGAGCGGCAACCCGCTCACGGGACGCCAGGTAACCTGGACCAGCTCCAATGAGTCGAGGGCGACAGTCAGCTCGACGGGCCTGGTAACGGGCGTGACGGCTGGCCCTGCGACAATAACTGCAACGAGCGAAGGTAATGCGGGAACCTCTCAGATTATCGTCGGCCAATCAAACTGCAGCACCGCCGCCGTGCTGCAACTCGCCGTGGGGGAAATCCACGCGTTGACGGAGGCGGAAAAGGTGTCCCTCTGTTTGGGCGGCAGCACGTCCGCGTCCGAGTACGTGCTCATCCCCTTCAACAGCACGAGCGTCGCAGCCAGTACGATTCAGATTCAGATCTCCGGAATTAACACCTCTGCGATTCAGCCAGGCTCTTTGGCTTTGCTTCAGCCCGCAGCCGTGAATCCATTCAACCTCAAGAAGCAATCGCTGACAAAGTCCTTCGAATGGGCGTTCAGGGAGCGTGAGCGCCAAGACCTGGCGTCCGTTTTCGCTTCAACTCGACGTTCAAGCCAAGGGACGCTGCGCGGGTTCGCGACGTCCAATCTCACCGGTATTGCGCCCACCCCGGTTGTTGGATCCTTCGTGCAGATCAACGCCAATCTCACCGGGAACACGTGCACTGCTCCCAAGCAGCTTCACGGAGCAGAGGTCGTCGCAGTTCTGCCGCACACAATCGTGCTATCCGACACCCTGTCTCCGACTGGTGGATACACCAACGCGGAATTGACGTCATTCGGTCAAGCATTCGAAACCTCCGGCTACGACCTCGATGTCCTGAACTTCGGTGCTGAGACGGACATTGATTCCAACAGCCGGATTGCGATTCTGTTCACTCCCGGGGTGAACGTTATCCCCGGGCCACCCGGGGCAACGGTCGGCGGACTCTTCGCCGCTCGCGATCTGTTTCCAGTGGGTAGCAACGGCTGCCCGGCCAGCAACGAAGGCGAAATGTTTTATGTGCCGGTGCCTGACCCGAATAACACGATCAATGCCAAGTATGCGGTCAAGGCAGACCTGGCGCGGGACAACCTGGGGACCCTCGTCCACGAGTTCCAGCATCTCATCAATGCCGGACGCCGCATTTACGTGAATAACGCTTCATCCTTCGAAGAAGTCTGGCTGAACGAAGGACTCAGTCACATCGCGGAGGAGCTGCTTTACTATCAGGAGTCCGGCAACTCGCCGCGATCGAACATTGATCTCCCGCGACTGCGGTCAACTCAGGCTCAGCTCAATGCTGTGAACACTTACCAAATCAACAATCTGGCGCGGTTGATCAGCTACATGCAGGCGCCCGAAACCAACTCTCCGTTTTCACAAACGGACGGCCTCCAAATGCGGGGAGCTATCTGGCAGCTGCTTCGCTACTCTGCGGATAGAAAGGGAGGCGCCGAGCAGAGCACGTGGTCCGCGCTGGTCAACACGACATCATCCGGCCAACTGAACTTCAACGCCGTGTTCGGGGACATTATCACCATGTCCCGCGACTGGGCCGTTGCGCAGTTTACCGACGATGCGGGACTCAACGTTGCCGCCAACTACACTTACCAGAGCTGGAATTTCCGCAGCATTCTGCCTGCAATAAACCAGAACACTTTCCCGTTGCTCACACGACCTTTGCTCGGCGCGCCCGTGGATATCACGCTCAACGGTGGCGGAGCTGCCTACATACGGTTTCTGGTGGGCGCCAACGTACCAGCAACGATCTCGGCCAGTTCCTCGGGGCAGGCTGTCCCGGCAGCCGTCGATTTTATTCTGGTGAGGACCCAGTGATCACCAGGGCGTCCGTCGCATTGTGCACCATTGCGCCGTTAATGACGTTGGCGATGAGTTGCCAGCGGCCCGCACACACATCGTCTGTTGGAATTGGAGCCGATTCGCTCACTGGGATCGTTTCGATTACTGGCACTGCGTTCGAGCAAGGAATTGTTCTTCGTTCGGGTGAGAGCGTCACCTACCTCTCGGCGGGAGCGCCCGATTCGGCCGCGCTCTCTCGCATAGGCGGGGTAGAGGTTAGGGTTACGGGCAGGCGAACCCCCAGCCTTTTTCGTGTCGACCATTTTACTGCGCTTAGCGTCGCGGGCGCTCCCGTCACCGATGGAATTGTGAGGAACGATGGCGGCCGACTCGTGCTCGAGACCGTTCGCGGGCGTATTCCGCTTGGGAATCCCCCCGCTGCGTTGAGAAACCTGGTTGACGCCCGGGTATGGGTAGGTGGACCCCTCGACCGAGGCCCGAATTCTTACGGCATAATCGTCCCGCCACCATAATCCAAGGTGTGCCGCCAGCCGCATCGGGGCGCGCTGTCGTCGTCAGGAAGCGCTGCTGCGAACCCGATTGAGGAGTGAAATGAGCGAGTCCAGTTCCGGTGGTGGCAAGGCACCGACCGCATTGGCATCCCAACGATTCACGGGCTCGTCGAGCACCTTCAACAGGTCGAGGCCCTCCGAGGTGATCCGACAGAAAACGCGTCGTCGATCCTTCACGCAGGGCTTGCGGTCGACCAGGCTCTTTCGCTCGAGGCGGTCAACGAGGCGCGTGACACCAGGCGTGTGCTCGATCATCCTCTCTCCGATCGTCAGAGTGGGAAGACCTTCCGGACCGGCCCCTCTCAGGATCCGCAACACGTTGTATTGTTGCGGCGTTATCCCGTACGGCTCGACGACCTGAGCCAGGCTACGCTTCATCGCATCCGCTGTTCGCAGAACGCCAAGCGTCGCTTGCTGCTCTCGGGACCGGAAGTTTTCCTGGGGCTTCTGGTCTGATGCCATTCCGAGAGTCTACGAAGCCTCTGGACCCTCAGCAAGCAACGGGAACCCGCACTGGGTTCGCGCTGTACCACTCCCGGCGGCCCGCCTGCCAGCCGCGACGGGTCACTGTCATGTTTAGCCGGCCGAGAATCGGTTGTGTGCACTTGATGCTGATTGTGCGTAGATAGCGCCAGCGCACGACTGTTGCCAGGACATTCGTCTCAAAATAGGCACCGATACGCATGTCTCAATCGTCTATAAGAAAGGTGCTAAACCAACGGCGTTTTTTCCCTGACCTCGAGGAAGTTCCGTCTATGCGGCGTCTCGGTCTGTTGCTGGTCCTTGCGGGTGTCGTGCTGGCGGGTGCGTGCTCTGATTCAGCCGGCCCGGCGCCGGTGCAGTCGGCGTACAAAATCAATCTTCGTTATTTCGGACGCGCGATGACAGCGTCAGAACAGGTCCTCTTTACGAATGCCGCGGCACGCATCAAAGAGATAGTCGTTGCTGCCCCACCACTGGTCAATGCCACGGGTGCCGATCCCGCCAAGAATTGTGGCGCAACCGGCGTGGCCGTTTTCTCAGGCACGATAGATGGGATCGTGATTTACGCGTCGTTCGACTCGATCGATGGTCGCGGGAAGGTTCTCGCGCAGAGCGGGCCCTGCTATATCCGTCAGAACGGAACCAAGAACGATTACCGCACGTCGATCGGTGTAATGAAGTTCGATACCGCCGACGTTGCCCCACTCGCGGGATCGGGAAATCTGCAGGAGGTCATCACTCACGAGATGCTACACGTCCTTGGATTCGGATCATTCTGGGACACCACGGCCGCAAATCTGCTCATTAGCTATGGGACAAACGTGTCGTACATCGGGGCGGGCGGCATTGCAGGCTGTAAGTCGCTTGGCGGAATCAACACCTGTGCCAGTTCAGTTCCCGTCGAGGGCACCCAAGGCGGAGCGGGAACGATCAATTCGCATTGGCGCGAGAGCGTTTTTGGCAACGAGCTGATGACCGGATTCATCAATGCCGGCAAGAATCCCCTCAGCATAATGACGATAAGATCTCTGGAAGATCTTGGCTACACCGTAGATACGACGGCCGCTGATCCGTATAGCCACCCGGGTCTCAACCTCCGCGTCGCGGGAAGCGTCGCGGATCCGTCACCTACTCCGGGAGTGTGGGAGATAGGTTTGCCGCACAGACCCCGGGCTCTTCCAACTATACCAGGAACCGGTCGATGACAAAGCTCTTTCTCGCCGGTGCATTCGCGGCAGTGGTAATTGTCGCGGCCTGCAAACCTGCGGAATCCGCCGCTGATACCGCGACGGCTTCCTCCACAGCTCCGCAGGTAGCAACTCCTCGAGTAGACACACTTTCGACGACAACCGAAGTGACCACGTCGTCGTCGACTGTGACGCGCACAGCGTCCGGAAAGAAGTCGTCTGGATCCAGCACCCGCAAAGCCGGTGCGAACAAAACCGCACAATCGACCGACTCGTCCACAACGGATCCGAATATTCTCGGTCGCGACAGCGTCATTCGCTTTCCCATCCGCCGCCTGCCCACCGCGAGCTCCAGCCCGGTTAAACACTAACAGCGTCGCCGCACGCGTGCGCGTTCGACAAGCGTGCGGTTCGAGCCGGCCCTCAGTGTACCCTAAACGTCGCGAAGAGCGGCGATCGGTGTCTCCCTGAAAACGTCTCGTCCGGCAAGAAGTCCGATCAGGAGCGTGAGCGCGACGATCACTGAAGCGATGCCGGCTACCGGTCCCACTGGCAGTGTGAAAGGCATCTTGAACACATAGCGCACCACTGCCCACCCTCCGGCCATTGAAAGCAGCATCCCCGTCAGGCCGCCGAGTACGCCCAGCAAGGAGTATTCGGCGAGCAGGATTTTGGCTATCTGGCCGCGGGTGGCTCCGAGAGTCTTGAGCAGCACTCCTTCCCTGACACGCGCGCGGCGCGTGGCCGAAACGGCGCTGAAGAGAACCGGTATCGCCACAGCGAGACTGAAGAGCGCCATGAATCGAATCGCCAGCGATACCCTTGCAACGATGCGGTCGACCGTGCGCTTGATAGACGTGAGGTCGATGCTCGATATGTTGGGAAACCGA
>DASZZU010000067.1:0-3188 GCA_035544855.1 Gemmatimonadaceae bacterium
GCTCTCTGACCCACGAGCTGGTCCGCCACCGCGCCGGCTTCGCCTATAGCCAGCTCAGTCAGCGGTACGTCGACGAGTCTGAGGCCAACTTCGTCGTCCCGCCAGCGATCGTCGGAGATGAGGCGCTCGAAAAAGAGTGGCGGACCCAGATCGACCAGGCGCAACAAAGCTACGTTCGACTCGTGGAGCACCTGATGGAGCGTTATGGCTGGGTCGCCGATAAGGTCCACCGCCGGAAAATGTCGAGAGAGGCAGCGCGAGGAGTTCTTCCCAACTCCACCGAGACGAAAATCGTCGTCACCGGGAACGCCAGAGCGTGGAGGACGATGCTGGAGCTCCGCTCGAGCGAAGGCGCGGAGCTGGAGATCCGCCGCTGCGCGGTGGCGATCATCAAGCTGCTCTTCGGAGAGAGCCCGGCCTTCTTCTCCGACTTCGAGATCTACCAAGCCGACGATCGCCGCGAAGCGGCACGAATCGTCTACCACAAAGTCTAGAAAAAAAACTTTTCGAGCCCCGAAAAACTTTTCGGTCAGAAATTTGTTTTCCGAAATGCGGAATAATTATTGCGCCACATCGATGGCGTTTATATACTCGTCTCTATGATTCGATCGCGTGAATTCTCGTAGGGTGTCGATGGGTCTTATCGGTCTCGCCTACAATCAAAAACCCGAGCCAACAGTGCTCGCCAGCCCACTTTCAGAGGGCGGCCGTCAGGAAGACGGGGAGCTTCCGCGTCCCGATGAAGAGCCTCCCAGTAGAATCGCCGATCTCTCCGTCGCCGAGCTAATTGCCCGCGACGAATTCGCTGAGTGGGACAGCCCCACCACCATCGCCGCGGTAGAATCAGCGCTTTCCAAACTCGGAAAAGTCGTGCGCCTCGAGGCGAAAGAGGACTTTCCCGAGAGACTACGCCACACAAAACCCGACATCGTCTTCAACATCGCCGAAGGATTTCATGGAGTGAACCGTGAGGCCCACGTGCCGGCGATTTGCGAGTTCTACGGAATTCCCTACTCCGGAAGCGATCCTTTTACGCTCTCGCTCTGCCTCGACAAGGCGAGAGCCAAGGAGACGCTCGCCTTTTACGGAATCCCGACGCCCAGGTTCGCGGTGGTACGGAAGCTCGAAGAGCTCCGCCCGGTCGCAGAGAAGCTTTCGCTTCCACTCTTCGTCAAGCCGCTCCACGAGGGCTCGTCGAAGGGGATCACCGACAGCAATCTCTGCAGAGACGCCAAACACCTCTTCGAGCAAACCGAGTTTCTTCTCGAGAACTACGACCAGCCGGTGCTGGTCGAGGAATATCTGCCGGGCAAAGAGTTCACCTGCGCCGTTCTCGGCAACGGCGACGAAGCGACGGTGATGCCGATCGTCGCGATGAATTTCGAGACGCTTCCCAAGGGCGCGCTCCCGATCTACAGCTTCGACGCGAAGTTCGTCTGGGATCGTCCGGAGAATCCGCTCGACATTTTTCAATGCCCTGCTCGTATCACGAGTGCGCTTCAGGCGTCTATTGAGCGAGTTACGCTCGATGCGTTCCGCGTTCTCGGCTGCCGCGACTGGGCGAGGATCGATGTCCGACTCGATGCCGCTGGCGTGCCGAACGTGCTCGAAGTGAATCCGCTGCCGGGGATTCTGCCTGATCCCGCCGACAACTCATGTCTGCCGAAAGCAGCGCGGGCCGCGGGGATCGGTTACGACGAATTGATTCAAAGCTGCCTGAAGTACGCGGCTGCCCGACAGGGAGTGAAGCTGGGATCTGCCCCGCCTTCGAGCCCCGCCCAAAGCGAGCCAGTGCTCGCGGCGAGCTGATTGAGCACCGCAGGAACCAGGAGGAACGCGCCATGAAAATAGCGTTGCTGTTCGACGGGCTCTCCGCCCTCGGCAAAGCGCCGGAGGTGCAGCTGCTCGACGCCATCGAAGCGGTGGAGAGCGCGCTACTCGAGTTGGCGACCGAAGTCGTGCGCGTGCCCGTCAGCAACGACGGGCGCTGGATCGAGCGGGTCCGAAAGGGAAAATTCGATCTCGTCTTCAACCTCTGCGAGGGCATAGACGGCGAAGCGGTCTATGAGTCGATGGTCATCTCGGTGCTGGAGCTTCTCGGAATTCCATTCACCGGAAGCTCCAGCTGGACTACCGCGCTCACGCTCAGAAAAAACCTCGTCAACACAGTGCTGGACCGCGCGGGGCTGCCCGTGCCGCGGTGGTCCCACGTCCGTCGCGGCGAAGAAGTCACGAGCGTTGGATTTCCCGCGATCTGCAAGCCGGTGGCCGAAGACGCGTCCGTTGGGATCGAGCAGCGCTCGGTGGTGAGGAGCATGCGGGCACTCTCGGCGAGAGTCGAGGCGATGTTCGAGGGCTGGGACGAAGTGCTGGTTCAGCGCTTCATTCCCGGCCGCGAGGTCAACGTCGGAATCCTGGGCGACGACGTGTTGCCGATCGCCGAGATCGATTTCGGTCAGATGCCGCGGGGCATGTGGCACATCGTTTCCTATCGCTCCAAGTGGGAGACCGGGAGCGACGAAGATCTGGGCGCCAAGCCGAATTGTCCCGCCGATCTGTCTGAAGACCTCGCCAACGAGCTCGCGGTAATCGCTCGCACCGCGTGGAACGTCGTCGGCGGAGAAGGATTCGGGCGGTGTGATTTCCGGATCGACCAATCGGGGCGCCCCTGGCTGCTCGAGGTGAACGCCAATCCCGATATTTCGCCGACCGCCGGACTCGCACGAATGGCTGGTGTCGCGACTCTCGGCTACTCCGACTTGATCCGACGGATCTGCGATCATGCGCTCGCCAAGCGCGGAGATAACTACACGGAGCGGTGGGTGAAGACGCTCCGGCTGTCCGGACTCGGTTGATGGAAAGTCCGATCATCTACAACGCCCCTCGCGGGGCCGGAGTGGTGCACGCATGAGCGATTGGCAACAGATCATCAAGGATCAGAGCATCGCGAGTCTCGAGAAGCTGGCGGACAAGTTCGGCCACGACGTCATCGACGTCGAGGCGCTGAAGCCGGCTTTCGACAACTTCCAGATGCGAATCACTCCTGAAGCTCTCGAGCAGATCAAGGAAGTGGGCGATCCGATGTGGAATCAATACATCCCGACGGTCGAGGAGCTGGACGTCGTCGACGGCGTCATCGACTCACTGGACGAGGACGGCGATTCGCCGGTGCCGAACATCACGCACCG
>DASZZU010000068.1:0-2055 GCA_035544855.1 Gemmatimonadaceae bacterium
ACCAGCGTATCGATCACGTCGTCGACCGTGACGATACCGAGGATGCGACGCTGGTCATCGATCACCGGCACGGCAAGCAGGTTGTATTTGGAGATCAACCGCGCCGCTTCCTCACGATCGGTGTCCGCGGCCACCGTGAGAGGTGCCCGACGGCTGCCGACCTCGAGGACATTCTCGTCGCGCGGCACAGTGAGGAGCTCGCGCAGCGATACGACGTGCACGAGTGCCTGTGTCTCTGGATCGATGACGTAGATCGCGTACACCGTCTCTTTCCGCCCGCCGACTTCGCTGATCAAGCGCAGCGCCTGGTCCACCGTCCAGTCCGATGGGATGCTGACGAACTCCGTCGTCATGATTCCGCCAGCCGTGTTCTGCGGGTACTGCAGGAGTTTCTGAAGTGCGGCGCGGGTCGACTCGCTTACCGTCGCGAGCAGTCGTGGTCGCTCTTCGAGCGGGACTTCGCGGAAGAGGTCGGCTTGCTGGTCGGCCGACATCGCTTCGATCAACTGGCCAACGCGAGCGGGATCAATGTGCTGGATGATCGCGCACCGGTAGCGATTGAGCTCGGGCTCGTCGAACACCTGCACGGCCAGCTCGAACGGAAGCGAGGCCATTACCTTCGCCGCCGCTTCCGGGGGCAGCTCGCGCAAAGCTTCGGCGATATCCGGCGGGCGCAGCTCGCCGAGCGCTTCCTGAAGCTCCTCTGGGTCGTCGTGCACTAGATAAAGCAGCTGCGCGACTGTTTCTGGCGAGATCTCGATCATATGTGAAGCAGTTTTTTGATTCGGAGACGATTGTTTTCGAGCGCTGGTGCCGTCCTTGCCAAGACGAAGCTGCGCGCCGAACGTTGCGCGGATTGAGGGGCCTCCGCGCAGTCGCGGTAAGAAGTCGGCTACGTCATTCCAACGTGCCCGTCACTCAATACACAAAATCCTACGCTCGCCGCGCAGCTCCGAAAACGCCCACGATGGCCAGCAGCAGCCCAGACGCGACCACAATGGCGGCTCCGGTGGGCAGATCCATTCGATAGGAAGCCCATAATCCGAGCAAGCTCGCTGCCGCGGCGATGCCCCATCCTATTACCAGGCGCTTCATCCATTGCTGGGCGAGCATCGTCCCGCACACCGCGGGCACAATCAAATACGCAAAGGTCAGCAGCACTCCGGCCAGGCGCACGAAGCTCACAACTACCAGCGCGAACGCCGCGTAAAACAGGAAGTCCCACAAGCGCACGGGTACTCCGTCCGCGAAGGCCTTTTCCGGATCGGATGAGATGAGCACAAAGCGCTGGTGGAAGATCGCATAGAAGGAACCCAACACCGCGAAAACCAGTACGCGCTGGCCGATCTCCCCCTTCGTCACGTTGAGAATATCGCCCGTCAGCAGGTGCTCGAGCTCCTCCTTGCCACCGGCGACCCGGCTGAGCAGCAGAATCACTCCTGCCGCGGCCACGACAAACGTGATGCCGATGATCGCTTCCTGCGGAACGGGACCCTTCTTGGCACTGCGCGACCAGCTGAAGAAAGCCGCACCAATAAAGGTCACCCCGAGCGAAATCCAGAATGTTATGCGGTCATCGAAGTGATACCCCATCAGCAATGCCACGCAGGTGCCCAGCGTCGCGACCTGCGCGAGCGCCAGATCCACGAAAATCACCTCGCGCTTCACCACGTGGAGTCCGAGGTAAACCAGCAGTGGCGGAAAAAGAAGGCACGCCACAAAGGGCCATTTCATGACCTCCCAGACTACCTGAAGGTCTATGCTCATTTCACTGTCCCGAACGCGCCGGCGAGAGTGCTCACGAGGTTGTCCATCATGTCGAAGTAGGTCGTGGTGTTACTGGCTGCCCCAGGCTGCTGCGGAATATCGAGAACCACCGCGCCTGTCTGACGCGCAACCGTCTCCGCCGTCCTACGGTTCTGGAAAGGCTGCACGAGGATGATCTTCGCATTCGTCGCTTTCATCTTTCCGATGACCTGGGCGAGGTGCGCAGGTGAGGGTGCGATGCCAGGCTTGGGCTCGAGCTCGTCGACGATGTTCAGGCCAAACCGTTCG
>DASZZU010000069.1:0-12987 GCA_035544855.1 Gemmatimonadaceae bacterium
GGTAGTCTTCAGTTGCTGTTTAAAGCTGCGCCCGGATCCAGTAGCAGAAAAATATTGCAGAGATTGGATGGCCATGCCTCTGGAATAGTCTCCCTACGCTCGACAATTTTGCAACAATGCATCTCCCCACGGTATCCATGAAAAACTCCCTTGATTCTGTAAATGTCCGAGCGAGCCGCTCGGCACTTCTTTCCGTAACGCCTTCGCTGGCGCTGAGTTGTTTCGCGATCGCTGTGATCAGCTGCGCGCCGGTTGCGACCCAGACTGGCTCGACGCCGGCACCGGTCGTCGCCGCCGGATCGAATCCGTTTTTTGTAGAGAGCACGCTCCCGTATCACGCGCCCCGGTTCGATCTCATCCGGAACGAGGACTACCAGCCGGCGCTCGAGGAAGGGATGCGCCAGCAGCTCGCGGAGATCGACGCGATCGCCAAGCAGACCCAGCCGCCGACGTTCGACAACACTATAGTTGCAATGGAGAAGTCCGGCGCACTGCTGACGCGCGCGGCCAAGGCGTTCTTCGGCGTGATTCAGGCCAACACCAATGACACGCTCCAGAAGGTGCAGCAGATCGAGGCGCCCAAGCTCGCCGCCCACAACGACGCGATCTACCTGAACGATCAGCTGTATAGTCGCGTGAGGAGCATCTACGATCGACGGGGATCGATCAACTTCAATCCGGAGCAGAAGGCCCTCGTCGAGCGCTACAACCGCGACTTCGTGCGCGCCGGCGCTCAGCTGTCCGAACCGGACAAGATCCGGATGCGCGCGCTGAATCAGGAGTTGTCCACGCTCTCTACCGATTTCTCCACCAAGCTCCTGGCGGGCACCAAGGCCGGAGCGCTCGTTGTCGACAAAGTGTCCGATCTCGACGGACTGAGCCCGGACGAGATTGAGACCGCGGCCCAGGCCGCGAAGGGTCGCGGGCTCACCGGCAAGTGGGTGCTCCCGCTTCGCAACACCACCCAGCAGCCGGCGCAGGCCGAGCTCAAGAACCGCGCTGTGCGTCAGCGCCTGTTCGAGGCGTCGACGATGCGCACCGCCCGCGGCGACACCAACGATACGCGGAACACTATTCGCCGAATGGCGGAGCTGCGCGCCGAGAAGGCCAAGCTCCTTGGATATCCGACCTGGGCCGCGTACGCGCTGGAAACGCAAGGCGCCAAGAATCCGGAGAACGCGATCAAGCTGCTGACCGATCTGGCCCCGGCGGCCACTGCCAAAGCGCGCGCTGAAGCGGCGGACATGCAGAAGCTGATCGACGCGCACGGTGGTGGATTCAAGCTGCAGTCGTGGGACTGGCAGTACTACGCCGAGCAGGTTAGAAAGGCGAAATACAATCTCGACGAATCGCAGATCAAGCCGTACTTCGAGCTGAATAACGTGCTGCAGAACGGAGTGTTCTTCGCCGCCAACCGTCTTTACGGCATCACGTTCAAGGAGAGGCACGACATTCCGGTCTATCATCCCGATGTCCGGGTGTTCGAGGTGTTCGATTCGAACGGCCAGCCGCTCGCGCTCTTTTACGCCGACTACTTCAAGCGCGACAACAAGAGTGGCGGCGCGTGGATGGATCAGTGGGTCGATCAGTCGGGGCTCACTCGCTGGAAGCCGGTCATCTACAACGTCGCGAACTTCACCAAGCCCGCCTCCGGACAGGCGGCGCTGCTGACGTTCGACGATGTGACGACGATGTTCCACGAGTTCGGGCACGGCCTGCACGGGCTGTTCTCGAACGTGCAGTACCCGTTGCTATCGGGAACGAACGTACCGCGTGATTTCGTGGAGTTTCCGTCGCAGTTCAACGAGCACTGGGCGCTCGAGCCGAACGTCTTCGCCAACTACGCGAAGCACTATCAGACCGGCGCGTCGATGCCGGCTGCGCTGGTCGACAAGATCAAGCAGTCGAGGACGTTCAATCAGGGCTTTGCGATGACGGAGCTGCTCGAGGCTTCTCTGGTCGATTTCGCCTGGCACACCCTGCCGGCTGGTGGAGCGCCTGCCGACGCCGATGCCTTCGAGGCAGCGGCTCTCCAGCGATACAATGTCGCGGTGCCCGAGGTCCCGCCCCGCTACCATAGCTCCTACTTCTCGCACATCTGGGATGGCGGCTATTCAGCGGGCTACTATGCTTACACCTGGAGCGAGGTGCTGGATGACGACGCGTACGCGTGGTTCAGGGAGCACGGCGGGCTGACGCGCGAGAACGGCTTGCGCTTCCGCAACATGATCCTGTCGCGCGGAGGCACCGAGGACGCCGCGACAATGTATCGCGGCTGGCGCGGAAGGGATCCGACTGTGGACGCGCTGCTGGAGGAGCGCGGGCTCAAGAGCGACTCGATAGCGAAGTAATCTTTCGCTTTCGGGCATCGCTTTGGTTCTGCTCCCCTCGCTCTGTCGGCGCGAGAGAACCAATCGCCGAGTAATCGCTCTTGAGTCTCGCGACCCACGAAAGTTCCGCGCGGACGGCTCGTGATCAGGTATCGCGTCGGGACGGCGGGCGGCGCGGCGTCTCGGCCTGGGCGCGCACGGACTAGAAGACAGCAGAGTTTTCGCGCAAAGCCTAAGCAGCAAACCGCCGCTGCATACCATAATGAAGGAGAGCGTGCGCCCGGACTGGAGCACGCGCCCGGAGTCAGTCGCGGGCGTACCCCTCAGTCGCGAGCCGGTGGCCGGACATTTCGTATCCCAACGCGGGCATGTCGCTCACGCCCGTTGCATCGGTCCAGTTGTTATAGAACTGGAAGAGCGAGCACACGGTGATCGCATCGTAGAGCGCTTCGTCCGACCAACCTGCTTCCCGTGCCTTTTCCACGTCTGAGGGACCGATCGAAGTGGAGTCGCCAACCATTTTATTGATGAATGTGTACAGCGCGCGATCCTTTTCCGAGACCGGCGCAGTACTCAGATCATTCAGAACGCTCTGAACGAGATCTCTATTGCCCGACAGCTCCGCCGCGACCGCGGCGTGGGAGCCAATTCAGAAGAGGCACTCGTTGAGCTTGGATGTGAACGCCGCGATCAGCTCGCGCTGCCATGGCGGAAGTGGCGAAGGACCACGCATCACTTCCTGGGTGAACCGCGCGAGGTGCTCGGTTCGCTCGGGCTTGAAGGCGAAGAGATGGAGAATCTGGGGGATCGGGATCCCCGCGCCGCGCATCTGACTGAACATCGTGGCGTGCGGCTCGGCGGCTTGGTGCTCCTCTACGGAGCGCAGGTACATCGGCTTCATTCAGTTATCTCGCCCGCGAGCTGGTGAGTATACAGGACCTGGATCACGCCCCTCGGCGAGATTCTACGGTCGGGAAGGGAGGGGCGCAACGCTCGCCGGACTGTGCCTGCCCCCCGCCCGTCACTCGCAACCTCCTTCTTGACAATTCAATGACCAGACAGCATTTAGTGCCAATGCATTCGTAGTGCGGGGCTGCACGACCTCGCCGGTTCCGGCTCAATCGAGAACTCGGCGATGTTTGCGCGCCCGGCATTCGATGCAACCAGAGCGGTAGTTCCATATCCCCACCCGTGGAGGACCTCCGTATGGCAGTAGTTCGTCGCTTCTTTCTTGCGCTCGTCGTTGGCCTTATTTGTTCGGCCCGACTAGGCGCACAAGTCCCCACAGGCACCATCAGCGGACGCGTAGTTGATGCCCAGACTCAGCAGCCCGTCGCCGACGTGGCTGTCGTAGTCGAAGGAACCCGGCGCGGAGCGATTACCGCAGCTGACGGCACCTTCACCATTGTTGGAGTGCCCGCCGGATCCCAAACGGTACGGGTGCGCCGGATCGGCTTCGCCGCTCCGGTACAGGTCGTAACCGTCACTTCCGGAGGAACGGTCGCGGTGGTGTTTCCTGTCGAGCGCCAGGCGGCGGTCCTCGAGCAAGTCGTGACGACCGGATACGGGACGCAGCGGCGTCTCGCGATTACCGGGTCGATCTCGACGATCGACGCCGACCAGGCTCATACCGCGGCGCCGGTCAACGTCACCAACCTGATCGAGGGTCGCGCAACGGGAGTCCAGCTGACCCAGAACAGTGGTGAGCCCGGCGCCGGCGCGCAGATTCTCATTCGCGGCGGCACTTCGATCAGCGCCAGCAACCAGCCACTCTATGTGGTCGACGGCGTTCCGTTGAGCGCCGACGAATCCGCCGAGCCTGGCGGAGCGGGCATCATGGGCACCGCCCCGCTGCCCCGCAACCCGATGAATCTGATCAACCCGGGCGACATTCAATCGATCACGATTCTGAAGGATGCCGCGGCGACGGCGATCTACGGAGCGCGCGCGGCCAACGGAGTCATCCTCATCGAGACGAAGAAGGGGGGCGCCGGCGGACCGACCGTGGAATACGAAGTCCAGGCGGGCATGTCTTCCCCGAAGAAGCGACTCGGCCTCGTGAGCGGCCCCGAGTATCGAGACTTCATCGCGTCACAGGTGGCGCTTGGTAATATCCTTCCAGTAGCAATTGCCGCCCAGGGAACGGAGGACACGAATTGGCAGGACGAGCTTCTCCACACGGCTCCAACGATCAACCACAACCTTTCCTTCTCCGGCGGCTCCGCCAACACCCAGTACCGTGCCTCGCTGAACTACTTCAACCAGCAGGGCATTGTGATCAACAATGGGCTCAGGCGCTATCAGGCCCGGGTCAACGGCACCCACAATGCGATCGACGGGCGCCTGCGGCTCGGACTTAACCTTACCGGGTCGCACATCATCAACGACTATCTCCCGTACGAGGAGAACGGCGGATTCGAAGGCGGCGTGTTCATCAACATGGTCAACTTCAATCCGACACACCCGGTCACAGTAACCGACCCGACGACGGGAGTCGTCACCTATTACGAAATCGGACCCGGAGCTCAGTCAACGCGCAATCCAGTCGCGCTGGCCAATCAGGTGCTCGATAAGGGCACGTCAGACCGCACGCTCGGCAACATATCCGGCGATTTCGACATATTCCAGAGTCTGACCGCACGTGTAGCGATTGGCGTAGACCGCACCGCCGGCGATCGTAATTTCTATTTGCCGAGAATCAGTGCCGCGGGCGCGACGTTCAACGGACTCGCGAATCGCGCGAATCGCGACAATACGACCAAGACGATCCAGACGCTTCTCACCTTCCACCCGACCTTCACCGCCAGCCGCGACCTCGACATTGTCGGCGGCTATGAGTTTGGCCAAACGACTCTCAACGAGTTCGGAGTGCAAACCCGGAACTACCTGACCGACGCGTTCACGTTCAACAGCCTCGGCAGCGGAATTGGCCTCGAGCCGCCTTATTCATTCAAGACAGACAGGCGTCTCGTATCGTTCTTCGGCAGGGCCAACCTCGGTTTTAACGACAAGTACTTCCTCACCGGCGTGCTACGGCGCGATGGATCGTCGGCGTTCGGAGAAGGAAACAAGTGGGCGGTGTTCCCCGCGATCTCCGGATCGTGGCGCCTCAATCAGGAGTCGTTCATAAAGACCGGACCCTTCTCGGAGCTGCGGTTGCGCGCCGGGTGGGGCAAGCAGGGCAACGAGGCCGTAGCGCCGTATTCCTCGCTGATTCTGCTCGCCGCCGATGGTGGCTCGCGGTACGCGTTCGGCGACAGGCCGGTAACGGGTGTGACGCCGATCAGAAATCCGAATCCCAACCTCAAGTGGGAAGAGACGGCGCAAACCAACTTCGCGCTCGACTACGGGTTTCTCAACAACCGCTTGAACGGCAGCCTCGAGTACTATGTCAAGAACACCAAGGACCTTCTGCTCGAAATCAACGTGCCGCAACCAGCAGTGGTTGAGAAACGCCTTGAGAACGTCGGACGGATGAGGAATAAGGGGATCGAGCTCTCCCTGGATGGACTGGTGCTCCAGCGCTCAGAAATGAACCTGTCGGCCGGTTTCGTCTTCTCGCACGACAAGAATGAAGTCGTCGATCTTGGTGGCAAAGGGTTCATTCCGACGGCTGAAGCGAGCGGTCAAGGCCAATCCAACCAGTTCACCCAGCGAATCATACCAGGCCAGCCGCTCGGCACGTTCTGGGGACCTCAGTTTGTTGGTTTCGATGCGGCGGGGCACCAGCTATTCAATAGCTACACGATTACCCGTGACGCCAACGGCAACGAAGTAAGCCGCACTGTTGACGGACAGGTACAGGCCGCCGCATTGACCTCCGATGACGACGTCATTCTCGGCAATGCGTTCCCGAAGTACAACTTGGGACTCCGGACCAACGGAAACTGGAAGAAGTTCGACTTCAGCGCCCTGATCAACAGAGTATCGGGCCAGAAGATCTTCAATAACACCGCGCTGGTTTATGCCCAGAAGGGGAACGCTCTTCAGGACAAGAATTTCCTCCTGTCCGCCCTGACTGATCCGTCAGAGATCCACGAGCCCGCGAAGTATTCATCCCGCTACATCGAGGATGGATCGTACACACGCTTGCAGAACATCACCATCGGCTACACTTTCGATCTACCGAGCTTCACGGGTACGGCGAGGAATTCCCGTGTGTTCATCTCGGGCGACAACCTGGCTTTGTGGACCAACTACTCCGGTTATGACCCGGAAGTGCACACACAACTTCCCGGTCTCGCCCCTCGCGGAATCGACTATTTGCACTATCCCCGCGGTCGTACATTTACGGGAGGCCTCCGTGTCGCTTTCTAGGAAACCAATTATGACGAAATCCATGGGAGTAGCGGCGGTCATTACTGCCCTGCTCCTCGCCCCGGCGTGCACGGACCTTACCGAGGTTCCGCAGAGCGCCATCACACCCGAGAACTTCTACCGCAATGAGGATGAAGCGATCGGAGGGCTCGCGTCGGTTTATGCGCAGATGCGGCAAGTTACCGAGGGGCCTTACGAAATCAACGAGGTCAGCACCGACGAGATCATCGTCCCGACTCGCGGGCAGGACTGGCTCGACGGCGGCAAATGGCTCGACATCCACCGCCACACCTTTACCCCCAACAGCCCCGCGGGTCTGGATAACATCAAGAACGCGTGGGTGAGCATGTTCCAGGGGGTCGCCAAGGCCAACGTGGTGCTGGCCGGAGTCGAGAACGTCAGCTTCAACAACAAGGCAATAGTAGTGGCGGAGCTGCGGGCGCTCCGCGCGTTCTACTACTATATGCTGATGGACATGTTCGGCGGGGTCCCGATCGTGACCGACGTCGCGATCCAGACAAGAGCGCAGAACACGCGCGCGGAGGTCTTTAAGTTCGTCGAGGACGAGCTGACCGCGGCACGGGTCGATCTCCCGGTTTCGTGGACATCCGAATGGAATGGCCGCCTGACCAAGGGCGCTGCCGATGCAATGCTGGCGAGCATCTATCTGAACGCGCAGGTGTTCACGGGAACTGTGAGCGCGACCGGACTGACCAAGGGAACGGTGCGCTGGCAGGATGCAATCAAAGCCGCTGATCGTATTCTGAACTCACCTGCCGGTTACCAGCTCGATCCCACCTGGAGACACAACTTCACCTACGACAACAACACGTCCAAAGAGATCATCATGGCGGTGAAGTTCCTCAACCAGAGCGGTTTGGGGCTGAACTTCCTGATGCGGGCGCTGCACTACACCCAGTACACGCCGTCGCCATGGAATGGATACGCGACTTTGGCCGAGACCTACAACTCGTTCGACGCGAACGACATACGCCGTCAGATCTTCCTGGCCGGGTTGCAGTACAATGTGGAGACGGGCGCGCCGGTCAAGGACCGCCAGGGCAATCCGCTCATCTTTGATCCGAACATCGGAAACGAGACAGCGGCATCAGAAGGCGCTGGAGTGCGGATCACCAAGTGGCCAAACGATCCTGGGCACATTCAGCAGGACAACGGCAATGACTACGCGACCTTCAGGCTCGCCGAGATCGATCTGATCAAGGCCGAGGCGATGAACGAGCTTGGTCAGACGGTCCAGGCGATCGCCCTGATCAATTCGACCACGCGCGCGCGTGCATTTCCAACCACGCCAAAACCGCTGTCGGCTGCGCTTAGTCAGGTACAACTGAGGGACTCCATTCTCTCCGAGCGTCTGTTGGAGCTCACCGCGGAGGGCAAGCGCCGCATGGATCTGATCAGAATCGGCGCCTCGCAGGGTGGGACGAACAAGTACAACCTGCCGTGGGGCTACAAGGCCGCCTCACCGGCGTACAAGATCCTGTTTCCAATTCCGCAGACCCAGATCGACGTGAACCCTCTTCTCAAACAGAACCCGGGATACTGATTCCCGCAGTCGAACTTTCCTTCTTCCATCATGGCCTGTTCCCGAAAGGGAACAGGCCATGATGTTCTATGGTGGCCAATCACGATGAAGCAGCCTTGAGGCTGAGGCTATGTCATATCCTTCTCGCGCTGTGTCTCGCCTCCGGCTGCGGGGAGCAGAGCGAGCCCAGGCAGGATCTATCGAGTAGCAAAGCCCCTCCCGTCGACGGACGTCTCTTCACGCAGCTGCCTTCCAGCTACACGGGCGTGCGCTTCGCGAATCGCCTCGAAGACACGCACGAGCTGAACGTCTTCACGTACCGCAACTTCTACAACGGCGGTGGCGTGGCGGTCGGTGATCTCAACGGGGATGGGCTTCCCGAGGTGATGCTCACCTCGAACCAGCATGGGAACAAGCTCTATCTGAACAAGGGCCACTTTCAGTTCCAGGACATCACCGACGAAGCAGGCGTCGGCGGCAAAGGATCCTGGGCGACCGGCGTCACTTTCGCCGACGTGAATGGCGACGGGCTCCTCGACATCTACGTCTGCTACGCCGGCAACATCCCAGGCAAGCGCCGCGCGAACGAGCTGTACATCAACCAGGGGTTGGACAAGAACGGCGTGCCGACGTTCAAGGAGATGGCCGCCGAGTATGGGCTCGCGGACGAAGGTACCTCGACGCAGGCGACCTTTTTTGACTACGACCGCGACGGGAATCTCGACATGTTCCTGGTCAACAACTCGTTCCGCCCGGTCAACAGCTTCGGTCTCCGCAACACCCGCAACGTTCGCGACAAGGTCGGCGGCGACAAGCTGTTCCATAACGATGGCAACGGACATTTCACGGATGTGAGCGAGAAGGCCGGTATCTACGGCGGCGAGATTGCGCTCGGCCTGGGCGTGGTGGTGAGCGATGTGAATCGCGACGGGTGGCCGGACATCTATGTCTCGAACGATTTCTTCGAGCGCGACTACCTGTACATCAACAACCACGACGGGACATTCACGGAGCAGCTCGATAAGGAGATGCCGTATATCTCCTACTTCTCGATGGGACTCGACATCGCGGACGTCAACAACGACGGCTGGGCGGACATCTATACGACCGACATGCTGCCCGAGGACGAGTACCGGCTGAGAACTACATCCGCGTTCGAGGGTTACGACATCTATCAGGCCAAGGTGAAGAACGGGTTTCACTACCAGCTGATGCGGAACATGCTCCAGCTGAACAACGGCAACGGCACGTTCAGCGACATTGGCCAGATGGCCGGAGTGGCGCGCACCGATTGGAGCTGGAGCGCGCTGATAGCCGATCTGGATCTCGATGGCTACAAGGACATCTTTGTCACCAACGGCATCGCCAAGGACGTGACCTCGCAGGACTACGTCGCGTTCCTCGCGAACGAGCAGACGATGCTCACGGCGTTGAAAGGAAAGCACGTCGACTTCAAGCTACTGACTGACGCGATGGGCTCGACCAAGCTCCAGCACTACGCCTTCCGCAACAACGGTGACCTGACTTTCACCAACGAGGTCACCAACTGGGGATTGAACACGCCGAGCTTCGCAAACGGCGCCGCGTACGCGGATCTGGATGGCGATGGAGCGCTCGATCTCGTCGTCAACAACGTCAACGACGAAGCATTTGTCTACAGGAACAACGCTCGCACACTTCTCAAGGAGAACCACTACCTCGAGGTGAAGCTGGAGGGAGAAGGCCGCAACCGGTTCGGCGTCGGGTCGAAAGTCACGCTCGAGAACGGGACGCAGAAGATCTATCAGGAGCTCTCACCGACGCGCGGATTCCAGTCGAGCGTCGACTATCTGCTCAACTTCGGCCTCGGGAAGATCGATACCGTCAAGTCGGTGACCGTGGAGTGGCCCAATGGCCGGGTGAGCACCCTGAAAAACGTCGCTGCCAACCAGCGCATCACGGTGAAGCAATCCGAGTCGACGGGCTCGCAGGCGCCTTCGCCCAAGCCAGCGGGCCAGCTGTTGGTCGACCTCACGAAGACGACAACGCTTCCGTTCGTGCACAAGGAAAATGATTTCGTCGACTTCGATCGCGAGCGGCTCATGCCGAAGATGCTCTCGACCGAGGGTCCGTCGATGGCGGTGGCTGATGTGAACGGGGATGGACTCGATGACATCTTCATCGGCGGAGCAAGGGATCAGTCGAGCGCGATCCTCATTCAACAGCAGAACGGCAGCTTCGTCAGGAGCAACGAGAAGCTTCTCGCGGAGGACAGCGTATCTGAGGACGTGGACGCCATCTTCTTCGACGCAAACGGAGACGGTTATCCGGACCTTTACGTCGTAACAGGGGGAACCGAATTCTCAGGTGCCGCTCCGGCACTCGAAGACCGTCTCTACCTCAACGACGGTCGGGGCAATTTCCGGAAGGCGGTGGGCGCGCTGCCGGCAGCGAGCCTGAGCGGCTCTCGGGTGGCAGCGGCCGACTTCGATGGCGACGGCGCAGTCGATCTGTTTGTGGGCGGGCGCAGCGTTCTTGGCAGCTATGGAATCGATCCACAGAGCCAACTGCTCAAGAACGACGGTCACGGACACTTTACCGATGTCACCGACAAAGTTGCGCCCGGGCTCTCGCACGTGGGAATGGTTACCGACGCGCTATGGAAGGATGTGGATGGCGATGGCAAGGTCGATCTCGTCGTCGTCGGCGAATGGATGCCGATCACTATCTTTCACAACAACGGGCACGGCCGGCTCGAAAAAATGAGCGTGCCGGGCCTGGAAAAGAGCAATGGGTGGTGGAACCCGATCATCGCCGGAGACTTCACTGGTAACGGCCGAGTGGACTTCATAGTCGGGAACCTCGGTCTCAACACGCGGCTGCAGGCGAAACCGAACGAGCCTGTCACGATGTACGTCAAGGATTTCGCCAACAACGGGTCTGTCCAGCAGATCATCTCGTACTACAACGAGGGGAAAGCGTATCCGCTGACTCTGCGCGACGATCTCATCAGGTCGCTCCCATTCCTCAAGGACCGCTACCACAATTACAAGGACTACGCGAAGCAAACGCTGGCGGACGTATTCCCGCAGAAAGATCTCGCTGACGCGGTGGTCAAGAACGCCTACACCTTCGCCACGACGCTGGTGAGGAACAATGGCGACGGCTCTTTCACCATGGTGCCGCTTCCGCTGGAGGCACAGATTGCACCCGTCTATGGAATTCTCGCTGCGGATATCGATGGAGACGGGAAGGCGGACCTTCTCATGGCCGGCAACTTCGATGGCGTCAAGCCGGAGATCGGGAGAATGAGCGCCGGATACGGCCTCTACCTGCGCGGCGACGGCAAGGGCCACTTTACGCCGGTTCGGGAGCTGGAGAGCGGTTTTTTCGTTCCCGGCCAGGCCCGCGACATCAAGCGCGTTCGTACCCGGACAGGGAATATCTACATCGTGTCACGCAACAACGATCGGCCTCTGATCTTCCGCGCGAACGGTCTGGCGGCAGGATCAGTGAGGCGGGGTCAGCGATGAGAAAGGGAAACGTTAGCGAATCTTTCCGCTCACTGAGCAGCGCGCTTCGTCTTGATGACAATCACGCCGTTGGCGCCGCGAACCCCGTAAAAAGAAGTGCTGACGGCGTCCTTGAGCACTTCAATCGAGGCGATGTCTTTCGGGTTTATCCCCGTCAGGCTACCGCCCGGACCCGAGTTTACCGGGGTACCGTCGATCACGTACAGCGGCTCGTTGCTGCCTTCGATCGACGAGTTGCCGCGGATGCGGATGGCGATGCTACCGTCAGTGGTGTGGGAGATAAACAATCCCGGCACCTTCGCGGCCAGCGTCCGCTCGATCGACTCGACGGGGGTGCGGTCCAGATCTTCGGAGGTTACGATGTTGGGGTTTCGGGGCGCAGCGTTGGCGGTCGCGTCGGGGAGCGCACCATTCCCCGAGGCACATCCGGAGATGAGCCCAGCGAGAAGACCGCAGGATACAGTAACACGCGGTGAGAACGACATATTGGTCCTGGCACAAGGCCGAAGGAACTGTAGATAAATGGGTGCATTACCTGTGCCCGTCAAGATCGAGATATGTGCTTCCGGCACATGAGTAGTTCCGCCGTCGTTGAATTGGCGCGGTGTGGCTCTGACTTCAGCAAACGGAGAATCGAGATGCAGATGTTGATGCACAGTTGGACCCGCCGCCTGGCGCTCACTGCCGCCGCCCTGACGCTTGCCGCCTCCACCGCGATTGCCCAAGACACGATCAGCGTCTCCTCACCCGACGGCCGCAACAAGGTTGGGGTCGCCACTTATCAAGGGAAGCTTTACTACATCCTGAGCCGGGATGGACGATCGATCATGATGCCCTCCTCGCTCGGCTTCGAGTTCAAGGGTGCGCCACCGATCCGCGACAGCCTCCGGATTACCGGGCAGGCGCGGAGGAGTCACGATGAGACGTGGACCCAGCCGTGGGGCGAGGTCGCGCGGGTGCGCGATCACCACAACGAGCTGCGGGTCTCTGTCGTCGAGACCACCGCGCCGGGGCGGAAGTTCGACGTCGTATTCCGCGCGTTCAACGATGGCGTGGGCTTTCGGTACGAGGTTCCGGCCCAGCCCGCGCTGGGACAGTTCGTCATCACCGACGAGCTGACGGAGTTCAACCTCGCCGACGACGCCCGCGCCTGGTGGATTCCTTCGAACCGGCCGAGGCTCGACCGGTCGGAGATGCTGTACTCGTCATCGCCGGTGAGCGTCATCGACAGCATTCAAACACCGCTCACGATGCAGACTCGCGACGGCAAGACGTTCATGGTGAT
>DASZZU010000070.1:0-4708 GCA_035544855.1 Gemmatimonadaceae bacterium
ATCCGCGGCAAGAGGGATCAGGCGCTCTATCCGTTGCGCGGTGGGTCGTGTGGGCATTGCGACACGGCAGTTCCTCTTCAACGGCGCAACATGATGTCAGGCACCGGGCAAATCGAAGTGTGTGAAGCGTGCGGCGTTCTCCTCTACGCCGACGGCGCGTGAATCGACTGTGACGACACTCGCATCTCCTCGTCCCACGCGTCCGGCGCGCTGGATTCTCCCCAAAGCGCCTGACGAAGAAGCAGTCAGAGAGCTTGCGGAGGCGCTGTCGCTGCCCGACGTCGCCTGTCGCCTGCTTCTCATTCGCGGTTATGTGAGCGCGGAGGACGCCAAGCTCTTTCTGCGTCCCAAGCTCGACAGGCTGCACGACCCGCTAAAGTTCCTGTCGATGGACGAAGCCGTCGATCGGCTCGCGCGCGCGGTGCGCGATCAGGAGCTGGTGTTCATACATGGCGACTACGACGTCGACGGCATCGCCTCGACCACGCTCCTCACGCGCGCCATTCGCGTGCACGGAGGGAAGGCGATGCCTTTCATCCCGCGGCGCATAGAGGACGGATACGACCTGAGCGATGCCGGAGTCGATGCGGCGATAGCGGCAGGGGCCAAAGTCGTGGTTACATGCGATTGCGGAACCAGCGCGGTTTCGCCGGTGGCTCGACTCTGCAAGGCTGGGATCGATGTGATCGTCACCGATCACCACCTGCCCGGCGGGGAGCTGCCGGATTGTCTTGCGATTCTCAACCCGAAACGAACGGGCTGCGGATACCCCGACAAGGATCTCGCGGCGGTCGGTGTCGCTTTCAAGCTGGCTCTCGCGCTCGCTCGCGCGCTGGGCAAGAATGAGAACTTCATCTGGGGGATGCTCGACCTGGTCGCGCTGGCGACGGTCGCCGACGTCGCCCCGCTGCGTGGAGAGAATCGCGTCTTCGTGCGCTACGGGTTGAAGGTGCTTGCGGACACCCAGAACGTCGGTCTGCGGGCATTGATCAGAGCGGCGGGTCTATCGGGAAAACCGCTCACAGCGGGTCGCATCGGTTTCATTCTGGCGCCGCGGCTGAACGCCGCGGGCAGACTGGGACACGCAATCCGCGGAGTGGAGCTCCTCCTCAGTGAGAACGAGCACGAAGCGAACGCGATCGCGCGAGAGCTCGAGGAGCTGAATAACAAGCGCCAGGAGCTGGATCGCGCGACACTCGAGCAGGCGCGCGAGAGAGTTCTGCAATTGGACCTCGACGACACGTTTGGAATCGTCCTGGCCGACGAGTCGTGGCATCCGGGAGTAATCGGAATCGTCGCGTCCAGGCTCGTCGAGGAGTTCGGACGACCGACGGTTTTGATCGCGCTGTCAGAGGAGGAGGGGAAAGGCTCCGGGCGCTCGATCTCCAAATTCGATCTGCACGGCGCGCTCGGTCAGTCGCGGGAGTTCCTGCTCCGCTTCGGTGGGCATCGCGCCGCCGCCGGCGTGACGATCGCGCGCGACAAGGTGAATGAGTTCGCGGCGAGATTCAACGACGTTGCGAAATCGCTCCTGACGCCAGAGGATCTCGTCCCCGAGATTCGCGTCGACCTCGAGGTCAACATCGACGGAATGGACGAGCGACTGGAATCGCTATTCCGCCATTTCGAGCCGTTCGGAATTGGGAATCCGTCTCCCGTGCTTCTCGCGCGAAACGTCACGTTGGCCGCGCCGCCTCGACTTGTCGGCAAGGACGGGCTGAAAGTCGTGCTCGATACGGGGACGGGCTCGCTCGATGCACTTGGCTGGGGATTCGCGCATCGCGCCGCCGAGTTTCAGGCCGGCAGCAAAGTGGACATCGCCTTCCGGCTGGAGCGCGACGAGTACAGGGGCGAGAGCTACCTGCAAGCACGAATCGCCGACATCCGACCGGCGTAAATGCGGCTTTCATTGGCGTGCGGATAGTCGCGGGCAGGTGGCGCGGTCGGCGGATCAGCGCGCCAAAGGGCATGTCGGTTCGTCCGACGCTCGATAGCGTACGCGAAGCCTGGATGAGCATCCTCCAGCTGGACCTACCGGGCGCACGTGTGCTCGACCTCTACTCCGGCTCGGGTGCGCTTGGTCTCGAGGCTCTGTCTCGGGGAGCTGCCTCGGCTGAGTTCGTCGAGCGGGATCCAACGAGCCTTCGGGCGCTCGAAGAAAATATAAGCGCGCTGGGCGCAAGCGAGCTCGTCACCGTGCAAAGACAATCGGCCCTATCTTTCGCGAACGGCTTGGGGGCGCTCGATTTCGATGTGGCGTTCGCCGATCCCCCGTATGCGAGCGGCGATGCGCAGCGCCTCGCCGCGCGGTGGATCGAGAAACCCTTCAGCAAAGTCCTCAGCATCGAGCACTCGGCGAAGGAGGCAATGCCCGGGAACGGAGTAACGCGCAAGTATGGCTCGACGGCAATAACCTTCTACCGCAGCGAGGAATGACGTGGTAACCACGGCCGTATACGCTGGAAGCTTCGACCCCATCACCAGGGGACACGAGGATCTGATCCGGAGAAGCTGCGAGTTCGTGGATCATCTCATTGTCGCCGTTGCCGTGAACTCGTCCAAGAAAGCACTGTTCACTACCGAAGAGAGAGTAAAACTTATTCGTCTCGCCACGGCCGACCAGAAGTGCGTTGAGGTCACTCAGTTCGAGGGGCTCCTGGTCCATTTCGCCAAGAAAGTCGGCGCGTCTCTCAACATTCGCGGTCTGCGGGCGGTCAGCGACTTCGAGTACGAATTCCAGATGGCCCTGATGAACCGACATATGTCGGAGAGCTTCGAGACCGTCTTCATGGTTCCTTCAGTCGAAACGACTTACATCAGCTCGAGCGTCGTCCGCGAAGTCGCGCAGCACCATGGAAACCTCAAGGGCCTCGTTCACCCCGCGGTCGCCAAGGCGCTCGTCAGCAAGTTCGCCCACAACAAACCTTCTTCGCCCGCGGCGAAGTCAGGTAAGGGCTCGGCTCCGCGCGGGTGACATTCGTTGAGCAGATCCGCCAGCGGGCCTCCGAGCTAAAACGGCGGATAGTATTTCCGGAAAGCGGTGACGAGCGGGTACTCTCGGCCGCGCGTGAGATTGCGCGGACCGGCATGGCTACTCCGCTGCTGGTCGTCGATGGTGATCCGCTGCGCGACGCCGTCACGCGGGCCGGTCTCCAGGCGATCATGGTCGAAGGCGGCTCGGCGCTCGAATTTGCGCACCGGCTGGTCGCCGCTGGCGAGGCGGACGCATGCGTTGCCGGGGCCGTCTACACGTCTGCTGATGTGTTGCGCAGCGCGCTCCGAAATGTCGGCCTGGCGCCCGGGGTCAGAGTCGCGTCCAGCGCCTTCTACATGGTCCTTCGTCCCCAGACGGACGTCGTGAGCGAAGTGCTTACGTTTACCGACTGCGCCGTAATTCCGTATCCCACCGCGGAGAACCTCGCGGACATCGCGATCGCCGCCGCCCAGGACCGGCGAATTGTCGTTGGAGATGAGCCGCGTGTAGCACTGCTCTCCTTCAGCACTCACGGGAGCGCCAAGGGTCAAAGCGTCGACCTGGTGCGGGCAGCGCTTACGCTCATCCGTGAACGCGCGCCCGACCTCGTGGTGGACGGAGAATTGCAAGGTGATGCCGCGCTGGTTCCGACAGTTGCCGCCAGGAAATCGCCTTCCAGTCCGGTCGCCGGACGAGCCAACGTGTTAGTTTTTCCGTCACTGGATGCAGGCAACATCGCCTACAAGTTGGTGCAGCGCGTGGGTGGTGCGCAGGCGCTGGGACCGATTCTTCAAGGTTTCGCGCGGCCGGTCGCGGATCTGTCGCGCGGCGCCGAGCGAGACGACATTATTAACGTGGCCGCAATTGCAGCGCTGCAATCGGCTGGGCGTGCCGAGGATCGCGCGCTTCGAGCAGTTTGATCCACACTGGAGATAATCTGAATGAGCTTCTCGATCAAGAAACAGGGAGAGGTCGTTGTGGTGGATGTCGAAGGACAGCTTATCGTGGGGAACCGGCAGGAGCTGAAGCAAAAGGTTCTCGACGAGCTCGAGAAAGGTGAGAAGAAATTTCTCATCGACTTCAGCCAGACAGGCTACATCGACAGCTCGGGCCTGGGCGTGCTCGTTTCGTTGTCGAAGAAGATCCGCGAGCAGGGCGGCGAGCTCCGTCTGGCCAATCTCAATGACGATCTCCAGACGCTATTCGAGCTGACCAAGCTGGACACCCTGTTCCAGATCTCCGACACACGGGAGCGCGCTCTAGAGAGTTTTTAGATGGCCGAAATGCGCGTCGCGTTCGATCTACAGATCCCGAGCGACGTAGAATACATAGAAGGCGTAGTGGAGCTCGCGCGGCAGCGCTGCCGCGAGCTCAAGTTCTCCCCCACCAAATGCTCGCTTAACGTTCCCGTCGCCCTGTCGGAGGCGCTGTCGAACGCCATCCTGCGTGGAAACGAGGCGACTGGCGGCAAAGAGGTCCGGGTTCGGGCAATCATCACCGACACGGATCTGGTGTTCGAGATCGTCGACGAGGGACCGGGCTTCGACCTCGACGAGTGCACGCGCGACTGCACCACCGAGGAGAATCTCACCAAGGAAGAAGGCAGGGGACTCTTTCTCATGCGAAGACTGATGGACCGCGTGGAGAGCTTTCGCCACAAGGGGAACGTCGTCCGACTGACGTTGCACCGCGAGTGAAAGAGCTCGAGGCGGTCCTCATTGCGTTTCGCGAAGG
>DASZZU010000071.1:0-12861 GCA_035544855.1 Gemmatimonadaceae bacterium
ACCTGCGCCTGAGCGGCTGCCAGTTGAACCGTTGCGTCTCATCGGGTAGGCCGACCGCCTCGCTGCCGTATCCCAGGAACAGCACCGTACCCGGCGTCGGCTGGTAAGAGAACAGATAGTCGCCGTGCAGCGATCGCGCACGCGTAGCCGTCGCGAGCCGGCCTCCAACGACGAGCGGATAGAACGTCCGCGTCTCGTCGCGCAAATCGTCGGTCTCACTGAGATCGTACTCGCCCACGAGACGCATGAAGATCGCGCGCGTGAGCTGATACTCGAGCTTCACGCGGGGGATCATGTTGCGCCCGACGAGACTGTGATCGCTGCGCCGCCAGTAGGCCTGATACGCGAAGGTACCGTCAATGCGCGCCCGGTTACTGGGCCGGATGCTCATCCCGAGCTGCAAGAGGTCGATGTTGGCCTGCGCCCACTCAAAGAAGTTCTCGTCCTGGCCTCCCACATACAGCACATTCCCGCTGAATCTCGCCCACTGCGGAGTCGCCAGCGAGAACACGTAGTCACGGTTGGTAATGCGCGGTCTGCCGACGAACGGCAGCGTGTCACCCGTCGGGGCGAGAATCTGGTACGCCGAGTAAAGTCCCTGGTCGAAGCCGAATGTCTCCAAGTACACGCCGAGTCCAACGTTCCAACCGCCACAAAGTCCGGCGCTGCCGCTCAGGTGAAACTTCTTGTCCTGCGCGTCGCCACGACGAACGAAATGCGAGTACTGCCACTGGTCGTCGAGCAAAATATCGCCGGTCAGCGTTTCGAGCATCGATCCACGCTCGCCGAACCAGGTCGCGTGGTGATCTACGCCAGCGTGCACAATTCCCGGGCGCGAGATGAAGCCGCTTCCCGCGCGGAAGTTGTCGCTGATGCCGGTGAAGACGTAACGCAGGCCGAATCGCTTTCCGTTGCGAGCAAATATTCCTTCCCAAAGAGGCGCGTCGCGCACTACTCCGCTCGTCTTGTCGAAGCTTTCGGCAGCCTGGAAGGAAGTGCTGTAAACCTCTCCGAAGACCACGCGGCCATCCACGTCGGCCACGCGGTTGTAATCGCCACCGAGGACACGGTCCGTGTATGCGATCCCGAGTCGCCCCCCCGACTGCCCGCCGATGTCGCGCTGCGCGCGGATCGCGTTGTAGATCGCCCTGTCCCGCCCGGAAGCCGACAAGCTTCGGTCGTCGGCAGCCGAAAGCACTCCGATGCTTGTGCCGCCGACCTTGCCCGTCAGCTTGAGCGCGACATCCGGTTTCACGATGCGCCGCGTATAAATGAGGTTGTGCGGCGTATTGAACTGGTCCAGTCCTTCGAGGAAGAATGGCCGCTTCTCCGGGAAAAACAGCGCCTGGCGGGGGTCGATTACGAATTGTCCCGCGTCGGACTCGACTTCTGCGAAGTCCGGATTCACAGCGCCGTTGAGCGTGAGGGTGCTGGTAATCCCCCACTGGACTCTCCCTCCCAGCTGCGGCAGTGCACGATCATACCCCCACCCGCTCGGCCCCCGGCCCACCGGTAACCCTTTCGGTAACCGATGGGTTCACATCGAGCACCAGTCCGCGAGTGAGTCCCGTGAGCCCATCGAGCGTGCCAGACTGCGCGAGGAAGGACGTGTTCGCGCGTTTGGCTGGCACCCAGGAGTCTTCGTTTCCGGAGTGCTGCACCTTACGCACAATGTTGAGATCCCAACTCTGCTCGTCACCGGATTGATATTTGAGGCTCTTGAGCGGGATCCGGATCTCGATCTCATAGCCATATTCGGTCAATCGCCCTTTGGAGCTGAACACGAAGTCCTGGCTCAGATCCGGTGCGGCGCGCCCAGATAGAGTCGGCGTCCACCCCCCGGTGAGGCTTTGTCCCTGTTCCACGATGGTGCCGTCCATCTGGACGCCGAGCGGGTTCACCCCAAAGACATAGGCCTGCCGGTGATCGTGAAAAGTCCCGAGCAGGATCTGCACGTTGTCATCGGCCGAGATCTTGTCGCGATCCGCGAGCGTCGCGTGCACTGCGCCGTGCGGCTCGAAGGCGCGGATGCCGAAGTACAGGGCGGTCGGCGAATACCAGACGAGCACTTGTGTCGAATCTGCCGCGGGAAGGCCATCGTGCGGCGAGAACTCCGAGAATCCTGTGAGCACGTCCGCCTGCTGCCACACTGATTCGTTGAGGACGCCGTCTACGGTCACATCGGCCGCAAGGCGGGGAATAGGAACGTGCAGCTGATTCTCGCGACCGATGTAAGTCGATGCGGGAATCATCGCGACGAACTGCGCCACCAGGAGTAGCGTCGAAAGCATATCGAATGTGAGGGTGGGACAATGAATGACAGCGCGGTTAACGGAATATAAGTTCCGCAGTTGTCAGCGCACCTGCGTATATTTTCTTGTCCTGACTCCAACCCCGAAAGCCGCTGGTCGATTCCGGCGACCCACGCTTGACCACACCGCAGCCTCCATTCCCCGAGCTTTCAGCTCTCCGTAGCGAGCTCGCCCGGCTCGATGAATCTCTCCTCGGGCTTGTCGCTCAGCGGCAGGCGATCGCGAGCGAGATCGGTCGCATTAAAGCCAAGACAGGCCGCTCGACCCGTGATTTCGGGCAGGAAAAGGAGGTGATCGGGCGAGTGAGGCGTGTCGCCACCGAGCTCGATCTCGATCCCAATTTCGCCGAGCACCTCGCGCTGCTCCTGATTCGCGCGTCACTCACGATTCAGGAACAAGACAGAGTTCTTGCCAGCGCTGAAGGAGAAGGCAGGAAAGTCTTGATCATCGGCGGCGCCGGCAAAATGGGCCGCTGGTTCGCTCGGTTTCTACATTCACAAGGATTCACGGTCGAAATCGCGGATCCAGCCGGCTCTGTGGGCGAGTTTCCGCATCTAGGCGACTGGCGCACGTCGACGCTCGAGCACGACATCCTTATTGTCGCCGCTCCGCTCCGGCAGTCCGCTGCGATTCTCGAAGAGCTCGCCGCACGAAGACCAAGAGGAATCGTGTTCGACGTGGGGTCTCTGAAAACTCCCCTGCGTCCTGGACTGACAAAACTGGTCGAAGCGGGGGTGCTCGTAACCTCGGTCCATCCGATGTTTGGTCCGGATACCGATCTCCTCTCCGGCCGCCATATCATCTTCGTGGATGTTGGAGTGCCCGAGGCCACGCGGCGCGTGCGTGATCTGTTCTCTTCGACCATGGCCGTACAGGTAGAGATGGATCTCGACGCACACGATCGTACCGTGGCCTACATTCTCGGATTGTCACACGCGGTCAACATCGCGTTTCTTGCCGCGCTTGCCAACAGCGGAGAACATGCGGAGAGATTGAAGCAGCTCTCGAGCACGACCTTCGACGCGCAGCTCGAAGTGGCGCGCCGGGTAGCGAGCGAAAACCCTCACCTTTACTTCGAGATTCAGTCGCTGAACGAGTACGGAGTGTCGGCGCTGAATGGCCTGATGTCAGCGGTACAGCGGGTGATCTCAGCGGTTCAGCGCGGGGACGAAGCGGAGTTCACCGCGCTGATGCGGCGAGGCGCGGACTATGTCGCGAATGTCCAGCCGCGCTGAGACGGTCACTCGCTGACTATCGCGAAGAACTGGGCGAAAGCGTTCGAGGACATCTACCGCGAGCCGCCGAGCTGGTACACGGGCGGGACGGGGCAGTTTAGCGCCATCAACTTCGCGTCCAGCATCAGCAGCATGTCGAGCGCGGCCGCGAGCAGCATGTCGTCGAGCCCGAGCTCGTCGGGGTCCGGTGGAGGCGGATTGAGCGGCGGTGGAAGCGGTGGAGGTGGCGCGAGCGGGTTCTGACGAACGCGTGAAAGTCTTGCGCGGGTGGTCACGGTTCCGTATGTCTGTGGCCGATCCGGCAACCACCCACCGACGAAAATGAATGCGACGGTCATCTCTGTCATTCGCGGCGCTCCTCGTCTCATCGCTCGCGACGGCCAGCCATGCGTGTGCACAGGCGCACGTTCGACTCGGAGTAGACCGGCTCGCTGACAGCCTCCCAAAGGTTCTTGTCGGCAAACGCGTCGGACTCATAACAAATCACACTGGCCGCGACCGCGCGGGAACGCCGACCATCGACCTGCTCGCAGCGCGGAAGGACATGAAGCTGGTTGTGCTCTTCGGCCCGGAGCATGGCATCCGCGGCGTCGCGACCGGGCGCGTCAACGACGACAAGGATGAGAAGACGGGACTGCCCGTCTATTCACTCTTCGGTGAGACGGAGAAGCCTACCGAGGCCATGCTGGAAAATGTCGATGCGCTCGTCTTCGACATCCAGGATGTCGGAGTCCGCCAGTACACTTACCTGTCTACAATGGGCCTGGCCATGCAGGCCGCGGCGCAAAAGAAAATTCCGATCGTCATCCTCGACCGGCCAAATCCGATCGGCGGAACGATCGTCGAGGGGAACATCCGCGAGCCAGGCATGGAATCTTTCGTCGGACTTTACCCGATCGCGTCACGGCATGGCCTAACCGCCGGTGAGCTGGCGCAGCTCTATAACAAGCAGTTCGGCATCGGCGCGGATCTACACGTGGTGTCGCTCGAAGGGTGGAAGCGGGAGCTGTGGTCCGATCAGACAGACCTGCCGTGGACCAAGCCTTCACCGAATCTTCCTACGTTCGCCGGAGTAATCAGCTATCCCGGGACCGTCTTTTTCGAGGGAACGAACCTCTCCGAGGGCCGCGGCAGCGACAATCCGTTCGAGCAGACCGGCGCGCCCTGGCTCCGCGCGCAGGAAGTCGCGGACTCGATGAACGCGCGGCATCTGCCAGGTGTGCAATTCTCCGCCGCCGATTTTGCGGTGCTGCCGACCGCGCGCAAGTACGGAGGTCAGACCATCCACGGCGTGCGCATGACGGTGACGGATCGCGAGCGCTACCGCCCCGTCGCGACGACCATGCGGCTGATCGAGATGATACGGCGGTTGCACCCTAACGACTTCCAGTGGCGCCACTCAACCGCGTCACCGAACGCCGTTGAGACATACTACTTCGACACGCTCACCGGATCCAAACGCACACGAGCGGCAATCGAGAACGGCACCCTGGAGACGCTGCTTGCCGAGTGGGATCGCGACGCGCAGAGATTCCGCGAGATGCGGAAACCGTATCTCCTTTACTGAGATGCGCCGACGCTTCCGCCTCGCTGGATTTCTCGGCCTATTGGCAGGCGTCGCGTGCGCGCACCTGCCTGCCGCGAGCTCGGAAATCCCGCTGCGCGTGATGACTTACAACATCCGCTCCGGCAACGGGAATCTTGTGGGTACCGCCGATGCGATCCGTGCGTCAGCACCTGATCTTGTCGCGCTGCAGGAAGTGGACGTGAATTGGGCCGAGCGCAGCAGCTTCGTCGATCAGGCGGCGACACTCGGCCAACAGCTGCGGATGCAGGTCCGTTTCGCGCGCATCTACCAGCTTGCAGGCACGCGTCCTCAGGATCCACCCCGAGAGTTTGGTGTCGCTTTGCTCAGCAAGTTTCCGATCCTCGACTGGAGCAACCACATCATCACACGGCTCTCGACGCAAGAGACGAATCCCGTACCGGCGCCCTTGCCGGGTTTTCTTGAAGCGAAGATCGACGTGAGCGGAACGACGGTGCGCGTTTTCAATACGCATCTCGACTACCGGTCGGACCCACGAGTGCGGCAGCAACAGGTGGCGGAGATGCTCGCGTACATTGGCGATACATCGGCGCCGACGCTGTTGTTTGGTGATCTGAATGCGCCATCGGATGCGCCTGAGATTCAGCTACTGCTCGAGCGGCTACACGACGCGTGGCCCACATCGGCAGGGCCTGGCCTCACAGATCCCGCCGACGAGCCGCGAAAACGCATTGACTACGTTCTCGTCTCGAAGCATTTCCGCGTTCGATCCGCGACTGTTCCGGTCACGCTGGCGTCCGACCATCGGCCGGTGGTAGTCGATCTGATACTCGCTCGTTAGAAGTCTGTAGAAACTCGTTATTTCACTCCGTTCTAAAGGAGGCCCCCGTGTGGAACCGACAGGTAGGTGATCGGTCGTGTCGCAGGACCTGTTCGCTTGCAGCCGCGCTCGCGTGCCTGACGCTGGCCCTCGGCGCGCTGCCGTTGATAGCGCAGACCGGCACGCTCGTGGGGCGCGTGACCGATGCGCGAAGCGGCGCTCCGGTCACTACCGCGCAGGTCACGGTCACGGGCACTTCGCTGGGGGCCGCCGTTGATGTCGACGGACGCTTCCGTGTGGTGAATGTCCCGGCCGGCGCACACGAGGTGAGAGCGAGAAGCATAGGCTACCTGCCCGCGGTTGCGACGTTCTCGGTCGCAGCCGATGGAAGCACCGATGTCAATCTTTCCATGAATGAGAGCGCCACGGCGCTCGATGCAGTCGTGATTACTGGTGCCGTTGGCGACACGCGACGGCGTGCGATCGGGAATGCGGTCTCGGTCGTCAGCGTCTCGGACGTAGTGGGCAAGTCAAGTGTGGGCAACGTCACCGAGGTGCTGCAGTCGAAGGTGCCGGGACTCACGCTGATGCCGGGCTCCGGTGAGCCGGGTACAGCGGCCAATTACCGGCTGCGCGGCGCAGGATCGCTCAACGCGGGGAATAGTCCGACAATCTACGTCGACGGTGTGCGCGTCACGAGTCGCGGCCAGGGCAACTATACGGTGTTCGGGCAGAACACATCCTCGCTCGACGCCATCAATCCGAACGACATCGAGTCGATCGAAGTGATCAAGGGGCCGGCCGCGGCGACGCTCTACGGTGCCGAGGCGGCCGCTGGCGTCATTCAGATCATCACGAAGAAGGGTCAGCCCGGCCGAGTCCGCTGGGATGCGCGGTTCGAGACAGGGCATTCGACGTGGCCAGAGTCGATGCGGCCTATCAACTACGCTGTCTCCACTGCCGCGCGAATCGCGAATCCTGTCCTCTGGCCGGGATTCGTCGGCACGCAGCCCGGCGACATCATCTCCCACCGCGTGATGTCGGAGGCGGACGCACTCCGCAACGGCGGCATCCAGAGGATGAGTGTGTCGGCGAGCGGCGGGGGCGATCGCTACTCCTTCTTCGTATCGGGCTCGCGCGACAATGAAGAGGGCGTCAACCTCAACAATTATGCGAGACTTGGCTCGCTGCGCTCCAACTTTACATTCGTGCCGTCGACCAAGTTGAGCTTCAACACCAACATCGGTTACAGCCAGAATCACGTCCGGCTTCCGCTCAACGACAACATTGCTTTCGGCCTGATCATCAGCTCGTGGCTCGCGATTCCGGGACGCATGTATCCATACCCGGCCGGGCCCAACTACTTCACGATCATTCCGGCAGTAGCGAACACCTACGACAACCAGACGCGCGCCGACCGCTTCATCCTCGGCACCAGCGCGGATTACAGGCCTTTCACCTGGTTCAGCAACAAGGTTCGCGTAGGCCTCGACATGAATATCGGACGAGCGGAGCTGTACTTCCCCCCGCAGCCAGCGGGGCTCGACCCGTTCAGCGCGCGCGCCAGCTTCGATCTCGTCAACACCAAAGGCTTCATCGCGGAAGGACGGCCGCTCAGCCAGAACATTACCTTCAATTACGACGGCACGGTGACGCGCGAGCTGTCGAGCAGCCTGGTCTCGAATTCCTCGTTCGGCGTTCAGTTCCTGTCCGATGCGTACCACCGGACCGACGCTTACGGGCAGGACCTGGGAAGCCTGGGCATCCGCTCAGTTTCCGCTGCGGCGGTCACGACGGGTGGCGAGCAGGACACGACGCAGAAGTCGATCGGCGTCTACGTGCAACAGCAGGCGGCCTGGCGTGATCGGCTTTTCCTCACCGGCGCCGTGCGCGTCGACAACAACTCCGCGTTCGGGTCGAAGCTGAATCGCGTTTTCTATCCGAAGGCCTCGCTGTCTTACGTGATCTCCGAAGAGCCGTTCTTCCATCTGCCGGCGGTGGACGAGCTTCGATTGCGGGCCGCCTGGGGACAGGCCGGAAATTCGCCGGGACCGTTCGACGCGATCCGGTCGTACACGACTTCGGTCGAGACAACACCGACTGGAACGGTTTCAGCGCTTCGCTACGGCTCGGTCGGCAATCCGGACCTGCGCCCGGAGCGCGGCTCCGAGATCGAGCTCGGCTTCGAGAGCGCATTAATCGGCGGGCGTCTGGGGCTCGACGTCACCTATTACAACAAGACAACCCGCGACGCGTTGATGCGGGTACAGGTTCCGCCGTCAACCGGCTTTGCCGGCACACAGCTCCAGAACCTGGGCAAGATCGCCAACAGCGGGTTCGAGATGGTGCTCACCGCTACGCCGCTGCGCCGCGCGCAGCTGACGATGGAGAGCACTCTGTCGCTGTCGACGAACCACAACAGACTGGTGTCGTTCGGCGACAATCGCGCAGCGATCGTGTTCGGAACTTACGCGCCGGTGCAGCGTTATCAGGAAGGCTACCCGCTCGCCGCGTACTGGGCGCAGCGCGTACAGTATGATGCGAGCGGCAAGATGATCAAGAACGCGGCCGGTCAGCCGATCATCGATCCGGTAAGCGTGTATAGGGGGCCATCGGTGCCGACGCGGGAAATGGCGTTCTCGAACGATTTCATCATCTTCGAGAAGTTGCGGCTCCACAGCCTGTTCGATTACAAGGGCGGCCACTACCTCTTCAACGTGAAGGATTGGAGGCGTGATCGCGCGGCCGTGTCGTGGGCGACCGTCAACCCGCAGGCCGATCCCGATGAAGTGCTGGCGCGCAAGTTCGCGGCGGAGAATTACTTCGACATTCAGAAGGCGGACTTCGTGAAGTTGCGGGATTTGTCGCTCAGTTACGATCTGCCGGCAAAATTGCTTGGACGAGTGGCGGACCGGGCAACGCTGATGTTCGCCGGCCGCAACCTCAAGATCTGGACCAAATACGGGGGTGCCGACCCGGAGGTGAGCTTCGACGGCGGCAGGGACGCGTTCAACCGCAATGACTCGTGGACGCTCCCGAATCCGCGCCGGTACACGGTCTCACTGGCGCTGGGCTTCTAATGAATACTCATGAGATTTTGCCCATTGAGGCCGCGATGAAGAAAATCCGGAGAATCGGCGCATTCGCCGCGATCGCCCTTGCATTTACCGGGTGCAACGACGCGTTGTCGGTCAGCAACCCTGGCGCGATCCAGGAAGGGCAGCTCGCGGATCCCGCACTCATACAACTGATCGTCAATGGCGCGGTCGGCGAATTCCAGTACGCGTACGGTCAGTACGCGCAGTGGTCGGCCGTTCTGTCCGATGAGGCTTTCACCGATCACACCAACGTGGACGTCCGTGACTTCTCCGAGCACAACTTCGGCGATCTGAACACGGTCAACTCGACGACGTACGAGTACGTCCAACGGGCGCGTCAGTCGGCCGACGACGCTGCGGACCGGCTCAAGTCGTTGCTGGGGGCCGCTGCCACTTCCAACGTCAACTTGACGACTGTGCTGGCGTACGGCGGCTACTCGTACGTGCTGCTGGGCGAAGGATGGTGCGAGTCGCCTGTAAACCTGAGCGCTCCGCTCTCGTCGGATTCGCTGTTGCGGCGCGCGATCAAGCACTTCGATGAAGCGATCACCGTCGCGACCGCGGCCCGACAGGGAGCAAATGTCGCCGCGGCCCAGGACCTCATTTACATGTCGCAGGTAGGCGCCGCGCGCGCGGCGTTCAAGCTTGGCGACGCCGCTCTCGCGCAGAGCTATGCGTCACAGGTGCCTGCCTCGTACGAGAAGCTCGCGTACTACTCGTCAAATACCGTTCGCGAGAACAACGCGCTGAACGCGCTAACCCACGCCGCGGGCGCATCACTCGGCATGTACACGAGATTTCTCGGTCTCAACGACCCACGAGTGCCGCAACCTGCCAGCACGCAGCTCGGGCTGACAGGAGGGTCGATCTACACGCCGCTCACGCCGTACATGTACACTGGGTGGGTTGCCACGGGACCGGCGCCGAGAGTCGACGTCAACTATGACATTAAGTTTGCGACCGGTCTCGAAGCGCAGTACGTGATGGCCGAGACTGACGGTCCGACGCCGGCCACGCTCACCTTCGTGAATCAGCGCCGCGCCGTCGGTGGTCAAGGCGTTGTCGCGCTCACCGGCGCCGCGTTGATGACGGAGCTTGCCGACCAGCGTGCCCGGGATTTCTATCTGACCGGACAACGGCTTGGAGACCTGCGCCGTTATGCCAAAGCCGGCAACGACATGTTTCCGACGGGAAAATATCCGGTGTTCAACGACTCCTACGGCGCGTTGAAGTGCATGATCGTCCCGTTGAGCGAAAAGGCCGGCAACCCGAACTACTAGGGAGAAATAGGGAGGCGGAGTGGTGGAGGTGGCGGGAGCGGGGTCTGATTTACCAGAATGCCGCTCCCGTCCCGCGCCCTCGCTTTAGGCCGGAGGAGGTGACGCTTCCGGCGCTCTCTTTCCTGTCGTGTCCTGGGATACTCTGCTCGATCCCGCCGAAGAGGTGATGGCTGTCGGCAGTGCGATCGAGTCCTTGTTTTCGACTTCGAAGTAGTCGTTCGAGCTCACGTGGCCGACCTGTCCATCCAGATAGCTTTGCACCGACCTCACTGATTCGCCTTCCCATATGCAGATGCCGCGCGTGCCATTCTTGTTCGGGAAGCACTGATGCAACTTCACGTGCGCCGGAAGATTGGGGACGATCTCTCCTGCTTTGGCCCAGAACGCTTCCGGATCCCGTATGGTGTGCTCTACTGCGACGAACATGATTGCCTCCCGGCGTGAGCTGCGAAGGGTGGGTTCACCAACACCTGCGCCCAACGATGGGCTGTTTGACGCGTAGGTCAATAGGCAGGCACATTGAGGGACTCCTATGCCCGGTGAGCCGTGGGATCCGGTTGAGCGCGACCGCCGATACGCGAGCTGCAAGCGCGCCGGCCTGCGACGGCTCATCTCCGAAGGCGATTCCTGGTTCGACTACCCTCCCCATCCTAACATCATCGATTTCCTGGATGGCGAGGGATTCTGGGGCATCAAGCGATTCGAGAAATCGGGCGACACGCTCGAAAACATCGCGAGCGATGCAAACCTCGCCCGAATCGCCAGCACCGCGCAGAAGGAGAAACCCGAAGCGATCCTGCTCAGCGCCGGCGGAAATGACCTCTTTACGGATATTCCGGACAAGCCGCCGCTGCGTTGGATCTGGCGTGCTCTCACTCAGTTCGACCCCTCCAAGACTCCCGCCGAGCATGTCGACCGGCTCGCATGGGATGAAAAGAAGACGGAGCTGCGCCGGGACTTCGTTCGAGTCATCTCGGCCCTGAGCGACTACGCCCCGATCCTCATACACGGATACGATTATCTCACGGCATCCGGCGAGAAATGCATGTACGATGGGTTCCACCCCGCCGGTCCGTGGATTCTTCCGTCGATGCGAGATCGCGGAATCCTTGATGCAAACTTGCAGACCGCGATTCTGAGCGTACTGATCGATGACGTAAACGAGATTATCGGTGCATTGGAAAGCACATATCCCGACTCAGTGATCTACGTGAATCTTCGTGGAACCCTTCGTCCTGGCCAAGACTGGATGAACGAGATACATCCCACCGAAGACGGATTTCATAAAGTCGAAGAACGGTTCCGCGATGCGCTCATAAGCCGACTCCCCGACGTGCAAAGGCGGAGACCGGCGCCGTGACGATCTCGCCTGGAGCGCGACTGGCCGTTGTGCTGACCTGCCTCGCTGCCACCGAGCTTCCCGCTCAGAAGCGTGTGCACGTGCCGGACGATTCTATCGGCGCAATGATCGGCGTCGACTCGAGGCTCCTCTGGCGCGACATAAGTCTCGCGGATGCCCTCGGCTTGCAAAGCGGGATCGCCTTCCCCGTTCGACTTCCGCGATTTCCACTGCAGCTCGAGCTGGAAGGTTGGACGACCCTCGCGAAGCGCTCGAGCAGAGGTTTCAGCGATCAATACTCCGCGAGCATGCATTATCAATGGATTCTCACCGACCGGCCGCACCCCAAATCACTGGTGTTCGGGTACGCGGAATACTGGAATCCAATCAGGCGACCGGTGATCCAGCCGAGCCGCGCCAATACTCGTGAGCTGAGCGTGAGCGGCCTGTTCGATATCGGGATACCGCAACAAGGGATTCGAACACTTCATTTTCAGGTCGACGCGGCCCGCGACCTCACCCGCGAGAACGCGACCTGGGTACGCGGTGCAGTGAACGCCTCGATCGGCACAACAATTCAAGGCACGCACACTGATTACAGCTTGGCCGCGATTTTTGGAGCAGCGTTGAGCGCCAGCGACCTTCGAGGTCCCCGACTATCGGGACCGCGCCCGGCTTTCGGGTTTCACAGTGCCGACGTGGAGCTGGATCTTCAACTTCGCACCCGGATGCCGGCGCTCGACGCCACGACGACTTTGCAGTTTGCCACCGCGATGCGCGCGAATCGACTCGGAGCAAACCTGGGATGGGTGGGACTTCGGCAGTCGTTTCTGTTTCTCTGAACGGAGATACCTATGAAGGAAGCCGTCGCCGAGAATAAATCCCCTTCTCCAGAAGAAGCGGACGAGCGCACACAGTATTCCGTCGCGGCACCTGGATCGGAACCGGTTGCCGAAGCCGCCAGGAAAAGGATCGCCATCTTTGTCGCTCACGGAATGGGTCAGCAGATTCCCTTCGAGACTCTCGATGCGATCGCTGAGTCGCTCCGCGCGTACGATGCCGCCCTGACCGGCCGCCGCGACAAACCCACCAGCAACACCATCAAGGCCGGCCCCGATCAATGGCTCCAGCGAGTGGAGCTCAATCTGAAATCGGGCACCAGCCAGATCGAAGCCCACATCTACGAAGGCTACTGGGCGCCGCTCACCGAAGGCAGAATCACGTTGCGTCA
>DASZZU010000072.1:0-10082 GCA_035544855.1 Gemmatimonadaceae bacterium
GCTATCGCGAGGGCAAACTCCGCTACCATGAAACATCTCTCAACCTACTTTGCCGTGGCTGTGCTCGCACCGGTGGTGCTCCGAGCGCAGGCGCCCGCCGATCTCGTTCTCACCAACGGCCGTATCTACACGGTAGACAACGCGCGTCCGATCGTGTCAGCGCTCGCGGTCCGTGGTGGTCGCGTGCTTTTCGTCGGATCCGATGCCGAAGCCAAGGTGCTCGCGAGTCCGTCGACACGCGTCATCGATCTGCACGGCGCGACTGTCGTCCCCGGAATCGTCGACGCCCATGCGCACCTCCTCGGCCTCGGCAACATGCTTCGGCGCGTGAATCTCGCGGGATCGATGTCTTACCAGGAAGTGATCGATCACGTCAGGGCCTGGGCTAAAGATGTGAAGCCCGGCGAGTGGATTCTCGGGCGTGGCTGGGACCAGACCCGTTGGGCGAGCAAGGAATTTCCCACCCACGAAGCGCTCTCTCGCGCCTTCCCAAACAATCCGGTGGTGCTGACGAGAATCGATGGGCACGCACTGCTCGCGAATGCGAAGGCAATGGAGCTTGCGGGCATCATGCCGGCTACCGCGGAGCCATCCGGCGGCCGGATCGTCAAGCTCGTCTCGGGTTCTCCATCGGGAGTGTTCATCGACAACGCCGAGGAGCTGATTGGTCGGGCGATACCCGCCGCGACGCGCGCCGAGACGCGAAAGGCGATCCTCGCTGCGATCGACGACTGCAATCGCTGGGGACTCACCGGAATTCATGATCCCGGCGTCGACGCGGAGACGATAGCGATCTACGAGGAGCTGGCGAAGGCAGGGAACTACAATCTTCGCAACTACGTAATGCTCAGTGATCCCGGAGATCCGACTGGGTCGACCGCGCTCAACAATCCTTATCTGCGGCGCGGACCGCAGAGCGCGCTCTACGACGGGCATCTCTGGGTTCGGGCCATAAAACTCTACGCCGACGGGGCGCTCGGGTCGCGCGGGGCCGCACTCCTTGCGCCGTACAGCGATGACCCGACGAACTCTGGCCTCCTCCTTTCGCCGCCCGGGCACATCCGTGCGTGGGCGGAGGCAGCGCTGCGTCGCGGATTCCAGGTGAACGTCCACGCTATCGGGGATCGCGGCAACCGGATCGCTCTCGACGCATTCGACTCCGCTCTGAGAACAGTGCCGAAGGCTGATCACCGTTTCCGCATCGAGCACGCCCAGGTGATAAGCCCTCAAGACATCCCCCGCTTCGCGAAACTCGGCGTCATTCCATCGATGCAGGCGACCCACCAGACGAGCGACATGCGGTGGGCGGAGGCACGAGTAGGCCCGGAGAGGATTCGCGGCGCGTACGCGTGGCGGTCGCTGCTCAACACCGGCGTGGTGATTCCGAACGGGACCGATTTCCCGGTTGAAGAGGTGAATCCGCTCCTCACCTTTCACGCAGCTGTCACTCGGCAGGATCCGACCAACTCGCCAGCGGGCGGGTGGTATCCGGAACAGAAGATGACGCGCGAGGAAGCTCTTCAGTCAATGACGATCTGGCCGGCCTACGCCGGATTTCAGGAATCGATGCTGGGCTCGCTCACCCCCGGCAAGTACGCCGATTTCGTCGTCCTCGACCGCGATATAATGCGCGTGCCAGACACCGAGATCCTGAGCACACGAGTAATTTCAACGTGGATCGGAGGAAAGCGCGTGTACGAGGCGAAGTAGCGCGGCACATCGCTTGCCCCTCCATTGAACGAACTTCACTTCGGCTCGACACAAATGCCCCGCCGGTATTTCGGCTTTCCTATAATCCTCGTCGCCGCGCTGGCCTGCTCGCACGACGACACCGCCTCCGCTCATCCGAGGAACGTCCCTATCTCTCCGGATGACGGAGTTCCTCCGCGTCCGTCCGTCATCGCGCCCTCCTCGCAGCCGTATCGTGTCGTGCCGGTCGCTGCCGGCGGCGCGATCACCGGCACCGTCGACTTCGAGGGGACGGTTCCAGTCGCGGCCGTAATTCGCCCTGCGTCGGACCAGAAAGTCTGCGGTAACTCGATTGTCGAGAAGAACGTCGCGCTCGCGGGGACGCGCGTTGGCGGCGCGGTTGTGTGGCTCACCGACATCCGGAGCGGAAAGGCATTACCCCTCGAACGCCGCTTCGAGCTCACGAACGATGGCTGTACGCTAGACCCGTACGTCCAGGTGATCTCGACGAACGGCACGCTCAACGTCAGCAACGATGACCGGACCCTTCATACCAACCACTTCATCAACGTCGGCACCGGACAGACCACTGGGGTCGCTCCGTTCAACGACGACGGTGAAGTCGTTCCGGTCGACAAATTCAGGGAGCCAGCCGAGATAGAGGTTGTGTGCGAGCAGCACCCGTGGACGCACGCCTGGATCGCCGTGCTCGACCATCCCTACTTTGCGCAAACTTCCGCGTCGGGCACGTTCAGTATCGATGGAATTCCCGCCGGGAGATACCGCGTCCGCGCGTGGCATCCAGCGTTGGGTTTCGTCGACGATAGCGTCACCGTAGCCGCCGGGCAGCAGACGAGCGTGGCTTTCCGCATTCGACCAACGCCCGCGACTGGTCCTGCCGTTCCTACCCAGCCGCCCGCAGAATCAGTCCGTCCAGCTGCTTCAAGCACGCCCGCAGTGCCAATCCTTCCAACGGCGTCGAGCACGCCGCAGGGTCCGCCGCCGCCAAGATAGCGCGACTAGTTGCGGTAACTGCCGCTCGGGCTGTTCCCAATGCAGCGACTACCCGACCAGCGCGTCTCCCGGCCTGAACTGCCCGCGATATAACCGCGAGTAAACTCCCTCCGAAGCGAGCAGCTCCTGGTGTCGCCCCTCCTCGACGATCACGCCCCGATCGATGACCACTACTCTGTCGGCTCGCAGCACCGTGCTCAGACGATGCGCAATTATGAGCGTCGATCTCGCGCGCAACAGATCCTCCATTGCCTGCTCCACGAGTCGCTCGCTTTCGCTGTCCAGGCTCGATGTGGCCTCGTCGAGAATCACGAGCGCGGGATTCTTGAGAAAGACTCTGGCGATCGCAATTCGCTGGCGCTGTCCACCCGACAGTTTGACGCCCCGCTCTCCGACGTGCGTGTCGAATCCGTCGGGAAGGCGCTCGATGAACTCGACGGCGTGTGCGGCCTTCGCGGCGGCGCGAACCGCCTCCTCGGCCGGCTGCGATCCGTCGTCACCGATTCCGGCGTAAGCGATGTTCTCGCGTATGGTGCCGCTGAACAGCGTCGGCTCCTGCGGCACGATGCCGATCGCGCCACGCAGCTCGGCGAGTGACAGATCGCGGATGTCGGTTCCATCGAAGGTTATACGTCCGCCCGTTACGTCCCAGAACCTTGGCAGCAGCGACGCGATCGTCGTCTTCCCCGCGCCGCTCGGCCCAACCAGCGCGACGACCTCACCCGCGCCGATTTTCAGCGAGACTCCATGCAGCACTTCGGGCAGCGCGGGATTGTACTGGAACGAGATGTTGTCCATGCCGATCTCGCCCTTGAGCGGACGCGGAAGCCGCAGCGGAGCGACAGGATCCTTTACGGTGGACTCCGCCTCGAGGAGATCAAACACCCTCCGTGCCGCCCCCACCGCTTCCTGATATGCGCCAAACAGCGACGCGAGCGAGCCGACCGCGCCCGCCACGTACAGCGCATAGAGAAGGAATGAAACGAGCGCCCCGGCGGTGAGACTCCCCTCGAGGACCAGGCGTCCCCCCTGCCAAAGAACCGCGACGACACCGCCAAACCCGCAGAAGGTGAGAATGCCGAAAAACGTTCCGCGGATTCTCGCGCGACGCATGGCCGCGTCGATAACCTGCCGCAGATGCGAGCCGTATCTGCGCACTTCTTCGGCTTCACGCGTGTAACTCTGGACGGTTCTGATCTGCGAAAAAGCTTCGTCGGCTGTGCCCGTCGCTTCGGCAAGTCGATCCTGAACGCCGGTGCTCGCGCGTCGCAATGCACGGCCAAAAAGAATCGCCGTTCCGACGACCAGAGGGACGACTCCGAGCGTCGTCGCCGTCAGCCGCGGGTGGGTGAGCGTGAGCAGCACGATTCCCCCGATCAGGAAAAGCGTCTGCCGTGCGAACTCCGACAAGTTGTAGCTCAGAACCGTTTGCAGGACGGCGGTGTCTGCGGATAGCCGGCTCGTGAGCTCGCCAGTTCTGCGCTCGGTGAAGAAGCCGGGCGAAAGGTGGATCAGGCGCGCGAAGAGCTCCTCTCTGAGCTGGGCGATCACCAGCTCGGAGGTCGAGGTGAGGAGGTACACCTGGACGAAGTTGAGCAGGGCCTGAATCGCGAAAAGGACAAGGAGTCCGATCGCGATCCGGTTGAGAAGTCCGGAATCGGCCGAGATGAACGCGGCATCGAGCAAGCGCCGCACGATCTGCGGAAATGCGAGGGCGATTCCCGCGCTGCCGAGCAGACACACGAAAGCGATTACGAGCCGCGCGAGATACGGGCGGATTCGCGGGAGCAACCGGCGAAGCGGCCGCGGTGACGATACTGCAGGACGTGCCCGTGGCGTCGCTCGCTGGGCCGAGACCGCGAACTGCGGTGCCGGCATCAGCCGAGCACCTTGCGATCGATCACCATCGCGAGGAAGAGTAGCGCGAGATAGAGCAAAGAGAACTTGTAAACTTGCCAGGCCGGCTTGGTCCATTCCGTAGTCGTGGCGACACGGATGACCCCCGCAAGAAGAATCCCGCCGAGCACGAGGGCGGAAATGAGGTAGATGATTCCGAACGCACCAAAGACTGCGGGCAGCAAAGTGAGCGCGATCAGAATCACGTTGTACCACATCATCTGCCGCATCGTTTCCCGCTCTCCCCACACCAGAGGCGCCATCGGAACCCCGGCTCTCGCGTAGTCGCGCTGCTTGAGCAGAGCGAGAGCCCAGAAGTGTGGCGGCGTCCAGTAGAAAACGATCAGGAATAGATAGACCGCTGTCAGGTCGATCGTCCCGGTCATCGCGGCCCAGCCAACCAGGGGAGGAAACGCTCCCGCCGCGCCGCCGATAACGATGTTCTGCGGTGTGGTGCGCTTGAGCCAGCGCGTATACACGAAGACGTAGAAGTAGAATCCACCCAGCGCGAGCAGAGCGGCGAGCACGTTGGTGAAGCGGGCGAGCAGAAAAGTGGCGGCGGTAGCGAGGGCGACGCCGAAGGCGAGCACGGCTCGCGGTCCCATTCGCCCGCTCGGGAGGGGACGGAGTCTCGTACGTGACATCTGCGTGTCGATGTCGCGATCGAGGTACATGTTCACGGCGTTCGCTCCGCCCGCCATCAGGTAGCCTCCGACTGTCACGACGACCACGAGAAGCCAACCCGGATTGCCAGCAACGAACATGGGGGCGACAGTCGTGACGAGCAGCAGCGAGATGATGCGCGGCTTGGTGAGCATCACCAGATCGCGTAACAGCGATGGTTGCGCCTGCTCCCCGACGGCAGTTCCCATCAGGTGCTCACACCTTCGGGCGTAGCGAACTCGCCGCGAGAAGGAGACTCGCGAACGATCTCCGAGATGCCCCTAGCGCCTGGGCCCTCGGCGAGTGCGGCAAGAGCGACCACGACGATCCAGAGCGCAGTTCCGACGGCCTGGTGGAGAGAGCGCAGCGAAGGCGGCAAATGCATCTCCATCATTGCCGCGGCAACAAGGATTTGCAGGACCACGATGCCAAGCGCTGCCCATGCCGCAATTCGAATCGGCCTGGGCTCGGCGCGCTTCCGCACTCCAACGCTGATCCCTATCAGGTGACCAAGAAGCAGGAACGCTATGATCCGGTGCGTCGCCTGTATCCAGAGTGGAGTGCCGTGCTCAGCGATCACTCTGCACCACGGAAAACCCTGGCACGCGACGGCCGCGCCGGGTGTGTTGGCGGTGAGTGCACCAAACACGAGCGCCAGAAACGTAAGTCCGACAGCCGCTCGCCCGGCGCGAAACGTTCGCTGACTGCCAGCGCTTACCGTCGGCGAGCCAAATCCGCCCGCGCGGACAACTACCACTACCAGTACTGCCAGCAGCGACATGGCGATCGCGAGATGCGTGACGACCATGAATGCGTTCAGCTCCATCTTCACCGTCACCGCACCGAAGAGCGCGGCCACCACGACGAGCAGAATTGCGAGCAGAGAGGGACGGAGCACGCCCCCGCGGCCGCCGACCCCCGGCTCACCGCGGGCTCGCCATGCAGCGATCACAAGCGCAAGAATCGCCAGCGACAATGCCGCGGCTCCGTAGCGGTGCGAGATCTCTACCAGAAGATTCGGCGCGTTCGGCGCGGGGGTGAACGAACCGTAACAGTCGGGCCAGTGATCCCCGCAGCCCATCCCGGAACCCGTGATCCGTACGATCGCGCCGAAAACTATCTGCGCGAACCCGATCAGAAGCGCGAGATACCCGAGTCGTCTGACAGTTCGCATCTCAGGGCCGCGAGACTGGAGGGGTCATCCCGGGCATCGGCATGGACTGCTGCATTCCGGAATGATCCATCTGCATGTGAGCCTCTCTCGCCTCGATCCTCTGCCAGGTCACGACCAGCAGACAAGCGAGCGCGACGGCGGGAATGATCGCCCAGGCAACCTCGCCACCTCGCGATGCCGCGGGAACCAGCTCGGATTTTGTCATTGGTCGCGCGGCAAAGGTGGATCGCAGTATTGCGATCTCCGCGGCCGCGCACGCGAGCGCGGCGATCCAGAATATTGCCTCAGCCAGCGGCTGATTCATTTGCGAGATGTGAGATGTGCGAGATCATGCAGCGCGAATTTAGCTGCGAGCATAAAGCTACTCGCGCAGGGAGTGGCTTTGCACTAGCGTATCCGCATGTCGGACTCGGACTTCGCTCGCGCTTCATCGCTCCCGCGCCGCCTCGGGTTGTGGAGCGCGGTAGCCGTTCTGGTCGGCTCGACGATTGGCTCGGGAATTTTTCGATCGCCGGCGAGCATCGCGGACAAGCTGCCAGGTCCGCTGCCGTTGCTGGCGATCTGGCTCACGGGCGGCATCTTCGCTCTTTGCGGCGCGTTGACGCTCGCCGAAATCGCGGGCGCACTTCCGCGCACTGGCGGAGTGTACGTCTTCATTCGCGAGGCGTGGGGAAGACTGCCGGCCTTTCTTTTCGGCTGGGCCGAGCTCGTGCTCATCCGCGCCGCCGCGCTCGGCGCTATCTCCACGACGTTTTCCGAGTACTTCATTCGCGTTCTCGGCTACGATCCGCGAGTGGCGCCGTATAGCAAATATGTCCACTACGTCGCGGCAGCGGCAATTCTTCTCACCGCGACCTTCAACTACGTAGGCATCAAGTGGGGCGCGCTGGTCCAGAACATCACGACGCTGGCGAAGACCGGCGCGCTGCTGGTGATCATAGTCCTCGCCATCGTGATTGGACTGCCGCGGACGGGTGGTCACTTCACGCCCGCAGTCCCGGCCGGAAGTTTCTCCTTCGCGCGCTTTGGGCTGGCTCTCGTGTCGGTGCTCTGGGTGTATGACGGTTGGGCGGATGTGAGCTTCGTGGGCGGTGAGGTAAAAGATCCCGAGAAAAATCTTCCGCGTGTTCTCATCTTCGGAACTCTCATCATCATCGCCCTCTATCTCCTGGCCAACGTCGCGTATCTCGCGGTGCTGCCCGTCGAAGAGATCCGCCAGTCGAAGCTCGTCGCCGCGGACGTTGCCCAGAGGCTGATGGGGGCGGCCGGGGTCGCGTTTGTTTCCGCGGCAGTAATGGTCTCGACCTTTGGCACTCTCAATGGATCGGTGATGACGGGCTCGCGGATCCTCTTCGCGATGGCGGCCGACGGGCTGCTCTTCAAGCAGATAGCGAAGGTCCACAGAAGATTTCAGACGCCGGGCGTGGCGATCGCGCTCGAAGCAGGACTGGGAGTGCTGTTCGTGCTTTTAGGAACCTTCGAGCAGCTGGCCGACACCTTCGTCACGGCGATCGTTCCGTTCTACGCGCTGGCCGTCGCGGCAGTCTTCGTCTTTCGCCGGCGGGCGGGATACCAGCCGCCCTTCAGAGTACCTGGTTATCCTGTGGTTCCCGCGATCTTCATAGTTGCGACGCTGCTGCTCCTCGGCAACGCGATCGTCGATCCAAGCAGCCGGGTTGCAACGCTCGGCGTCCTGGCAGTGATACTCCTGGGGATCCCCGTCTACTATGCGACGAGGTCGCGCCGCGACTCGCCTTCGGTGAGAGACTCCGCAGACTAACTCCGATGTTTCGTTGCAATTCCATTGCGATCGCGCCCGGATTTTTCCTTGCAGCGATATGGGCTGACTGGTACTTTATGCGCGTTCCAGTCACATCCGAGCTCGTTCGCCACAGGAGTCGAACCGTATGAATAAGAAGCGTTTGTTGATCGCAGCGATTGCATTGTTGCTGCCATCGCTTTCCCCCTTGCCTCTCGCCTCTCAGGGTGTAACCACCGCGACGATCTCCGCGAAGGTGAGGGATGCCAGCGGTAATCCGCGCTCCGGAGTCCGCGTGACTGCGGTGCACCAGCCTTCGGGAACCGTGTATCAGGGCAGAACTCGCGACGATGGCAGAGCTACCCTCCCCGGAATGAGGATAGGTGGCCCCTACACAGTCACCGCTTCGGCTATCGGCCTCGCGAGCGAGACACAGCCGAACGTGTTTCTTACGCTTGGTCAGACGTCCGATCTCCAGTTCGTGATGCGCACGACCGCCGTCCAAATACAAGAGGTAACGGTTACGGCTGCGGTAGGCTCAGAAAAGATTCTGAATTCTTCAAGGACTGGTGCTGCAACCACCGTTAGCAGAGAGGCGCTGGCGACACTTCCCACGATTACCGGAAAGCTGGAATCAATCGTCCGTCTGACTCCTCAGTTCGGCGGGTGTTCTCTGGGTTCAGGGTGCACCATTGCTGGTCAAGACGGCCGCATGAACAACATCAGCGTCGATGGAACCGCTTTCAACAACTCTTTCGGCCTTGGCGGCCAGCCGGGCGACAGAACTAACGTCGCTCCCATCTCACTTTCCGCCGTTGAGCAGATGCAGGTGGACGTCGCACCCTACGACGTGCGTCAGGGAAACTTCGTAGGCGCAAACATCAATACCGTAACGCGAAGCGGCACTAACCGTCTGCAGGGCTCGATCGGGTACTCGCGCCGTGATCAGTCACTTGTTGGGAAAAAGGCCGGGGACCTGGCTTTCGATCCGGGAGTCTTCAAGTACAAGAACCTGGGCGGTTGGCTGAGCGGTCCCATTATTCCGAACAGGCTGTTCTTCTTCACGAGCATCGAAGACGAATCGTTGACACAGCCGGGAACCACGTGGTTGGCCAACACGGGAGGCCAGCCCACTGTCGGCAACACCACCAGAGTCTTGGCGTCTGACCTCGATGCCCTAAGTACCTACCTCAAGACCAACTTCAGCTACGACACTGGCCCCTATCAGGGGTACAACAACCAGACGCCTGCTCACCGCTTCCTGGGCAAGCTGGATTTCAACCTTAACGATCAGAACAAGTTTGTCCTGCGGTACAACAGGCTGATCTCGAGCGCCGACATTCTCGAATCAAACTCGAACTCGCTTGGGGTGAACGGCAACAGAAGATCAAACGTCAACTCGTTGAACTTCGCGAATTCGAATTACGGGGCGCTCGAGAACATCGAATCCACCGTGGGTGAGTTGAATTCGACCATCGGCAACGGCATGGCCAATAGTCTCATAATCGGTTACACCAGACAGAACGAGAGCCGCAAACCAAAAGGACAATTCTTTCCGCTGGTCGACATCCAGGAGGGTGTGGGTGGTTTTACCTACACCTCCTTCGGTTTTGAGCCGTTCACTCCCAACAACCTGTTGTTCTACAACACGCTGCAGTTCCAGGACAATTTCACCAAGTACACCGCCAATCACGATTTTACGTTCGGCGTAAGTGTCGAGAAGTACCACTCGGAAAACACGTTCTTCCCAGGGTCTCAGAGCGTGTACGTCTACAATTCACTCGCTGACTGGTACACTGATGCGAATGGATATCTTGCCAATCCGGCTCGGACTGTCTCACCCGTGACCCTGGCGCGCTTTCAGGTGCGCTATAACAACATCCCTGG
>DASZZU010000073.1:0-21738 GCA_035544855.1 Gemmatimonadaceae bacterium
GCGTTTGCGGAGTACATGGTACCACACGCGGCGCTGCGGCTGAAGCAGGGATTCGGGAGACTGATCCGCACCGCGACCGATCGCGGTGTTATCGTGCTTGTGGATCCTCGCGCGGTGAACAAGGGGTACGGCAGAGCGCTGCTGCGAGATTTGCCGCCTGCGCGCCGCGTCTTCGGGCCGTGGAAAACGATCGTCAAGCAACTCCAGGACTTCTACTCGTGACCAACTGAGATGCCCACCACGAAATACCGCCCCGGAAAAATCGTCTGCGTTGGCCGCAACTATCGCGAACACGCAAAGGAGATGGGCAACGAAGTCCCAAAGGAGCCATTGATCTTCCTGAAGCCGCCATCGAGCGTGGTGTGGGAGAGTGACCCGATCCGGCTGCCCCGCGCATCCTCGAAGGTCGAGCACGAAGGGGAAATTGGCGTCGTCGTAGGGAAGACGCTGGCCTGGGTGTCTGAATTGGACGCGGCGCGTGGAATCAGGGGGATAATCGCGGTGAACGATGTAACCGCTCGCGACCTCCAGAAGACCGACGGACAATGGACGAGAGCCAAGGGTTTTGATACCTTTTGTCCTCTGGGAGAGGAGTCGTCAAAGCTTCCGGACCTCGACAGCCTGAGCGTCGTCACGCGAGTGAACGGCGTCGAGCGGCAGCGGGGGGAAAGCAGCGAGATGGTCTTCTCGATCCCATCCCTCCTCGCCTACATCTCGCGCATAATGACATTGGAGCCCGGAGACCTCGTCGCCACAGGAACGCCTTCAGGTGTGGGTCCGCTCACGCCCGGTGACGTCGTCGAAGTGGAGATTCCAGGTGTCAGCCGCGTGAGCAACCCCGTACAAGAGAGCCGATAGTGCCACCCTACACCGATCGACTGCTCAGCCTCCCAGAGTATCCCCTCGCGAAAATTCCCGAACAGAAGCGCGAGCTGATCGCGCGCGGCGTTGACGTCATCGACCTTGGAGCCGGCGATGCCGATCTGTCGCCGCCCCCGGCGGTGATCGAGCGAATCTCCGAGGCTGTGCGTATTCCTACCATGAGCCGCTACGGATTCGCACTCGGCCTCGTCGAGTATCGCGAGGCGATCGCGCGCTTCATGAAGCGGAGATTCGGCCAGGATTTCCACCCGATCAAGGAGATCGTCCCCCTCATTGGATCGAAGGAGGGGATTTCGCACCTCGCCTTCGCGTATCTGACGAAGGGCGACTACTCGATCGTTCCGGAGCCCGGCTACAACTCGTATCTGGGCGGCACTCTCCTCGCCGAAGCCACGCCTTACAAGTATCAGCTGAAGGCCGAGAACGGATTCCTCATCGACCTCGACAAGATTCCGGCCGACGTGCTCAAGAAAACGAAGGTCCTGTACCTCAACTATCCGAACAACCCTACCTCGGCGATCGCTCCCAAGGAGTATCTCGAGGAAATGGTTCGCCGCTGCAAGGAACTAGATATCCTCCTGGTGTATGACAACGCCTACTCCGAGCTCGCCTACGACGGCTACGTGCCGCCGAGCATCTTCGAGATTCCCGGCGCGCGTGACGTGGCGATAGAGTTCCACTCCATGTCGAAGACGTACAACATGACCGGGTGGCGCTGCGGCTGGGCATGCGGCAAGCAGGAGTTCGTTGGCGCCGTAGCGAAGGTGAAGTCGTTCATCGACACAGGGACTTTCATGGCAGTTCAGGCAGCCGCGGCAACCGCGCTGGATAAATGCGCTGATTGGATTCCGACGAACGTGGCGGAGTTCAAGCGGCGTCGTGACGCGGCCGTGGACGCTTTCGCCGAAGCCGGATTCCCCTGCGTGAGACCCAAGGCGACGATGTACCTCTGGTGTCCGCTCCCGAAAAACATTCCCAGCGCTGTATTCGGCGAGCGTCTTCTTCAGGACGAAGGCGTCATCGTGCTGCCAGGCTCGCTCTTTGGTCCGGGCGGCGAGGGATACTTCCGCGTCTCATTCATCACGTCTCCCGAAAGGCTGCGTGAGGCCGCTACCCGCGCGGGTCGGGTGTTGAAGAAGCTCATGGCGCAGGCCGGCGACGACACCCGCTCCGGGCATCGTCAGGAGACGGGTGCGGGGATGGCGCGCGCCTGATGATCTTCCGCCGCGTTGCTCCACAGCCCGACGGATCGCGAAAGAGGCTTTCACAGCCCTTTCTCGTTTCCGTTGGCGTGCACCTGGTGGTGGCGGTGGCGCTGATGCGGATGCTGATCGTAAACATGGACATTTCGTCGAAGCCGAAGCGGCAAACCGCTCCGGACGAGCACGTCGGCTTCGTCAGGATCTCGAGCCCCGGCGTGAAAACTCCAGTCCCGGGCCGAAGTGGTGGCGATGGGAAGCCGTTGACGCCGCGCGAGGTACACGTCGTTGCGCCTGTCTCGATTCCTACGACAATCCCCGCGCCCTCGGGGCCGGTGACGAAGGCGACTGAAGAAGGTACCGGCCCGCTGGTTGGAACCGGCGGCCCCACAAGAGGCGTTCGTCCACAGTACTCTGATCCGCGCGTATGGGAGCCGCCTGGTCCTGTTGTCAGTGCTCCAAAGAGCGTGAAGCAAACGATCGACAGTTTGATCGCCGATGCCATCGGGCCGTACAACGACTCGGTCGCAGCGGCGGCGCAGCGACGCGATCCGACGGATTGGACGATCGAGAAAGGCGGCTATAAGTGGGGAATAGACAGGCGCGCCATACGACTCGGCCCCGTTTCGATCCCCACGGCGCTACTCGCCATGCTTCCCCTCAACCTTCAGGGAAATCCGTCGACGATGCAGCGTGATCGGAGCTACGCCGCGATGAATCGCGACATCACCTGGCACGCACAGCAGGCGATCAACGAAGCCGACTTCATGAAAGCGGTGCGGAGTATCCGTGAGCGCAAGGAGCGTGAGCGTGCCGCTGCGCTTGCCGGCCCATCGGTGCCGGCAAAGGACCGCTCGGGGGATCAGAAGCCGGAGTAGGTCGCGGCTGCTCGAACCCGTCAGTTGAACTGTGCGAACCCGACGGTATTGCCGCCCGGCTCGCGCACATAAAACTCGATGCTGCCGTAGAAAGTCTTGTGTCGCGGCTTAACGACGGGCGCGCCGGCGAGCGACTTCTCCACCTGATCGAGATCGTCCACCGTGATGAACAACGCTACGGAGTGACCCACCAAGTCCCTCGCTGCGCCGGGTTGCTCGTCCACCACGCTCGCTCGCGTCTGGTACATGATCTCGACCGCTCCCAGCTGAACGCTGGCGAAGATCAGCTTCCCATCGGGCCCGGGCACTTGGTTGGTTACGGCGAAGCCAAGTCGGTCGACCCAGAATTTGACGCAGGGCTCAACGGATTCGACGATGAGAACAGGCGTCAGCTGCTTCAGTGAAGCGCTTAGCTTTCCGGACGCGCCTGTGGTTTCTGCAGACATTCAATAAGGTACCGCTATGTCCTCGGGTTTACGACTGTAGCGCGTTGCCGCCGAGGTTTGCGTCGAAGCCTGGACGGAAAAGTCCGCAGACCACCCCGAGTACTCCGAAATCCATTCCCGGCTGTACCGTAATGTCGCGCTCCGCGGGGTTGGCGGCCTCGAGCACGACGGACCCGGCGCGATGGGTGAACGTCTTGACCGTTGCCTCTTCACCAATGCGCGCCGCGATAATGTCGTGATCGTGCGCATCCTGCTTCGGGTTCACCATCACGTAATCACCGTTGTTGATGCATTTGCCAACCATGCTGTCGCCCTTCACCTTGAGGAAGAAGACCTCGTCGGACGGAACGAACCGGCGGTCGATGGTGATGAATCCCTGGCGATGCTCCGGGATCAGCGCCGGCTCGCCTGCGTGGATCTTTCCGTAGTAGGGAACTGGCAACGTGCGTAGCGCGCCACCGAAGCCGAGGAGGTTGACACCGCGTGATCTCGACGGGTCTCTCTCGATATAACCCTTTTTTGCCAGAGACTGGAGCAGATCAGAAACCGTCTTCGTCGACTTGATCTTGAACTGCTTGCCGATGTCTCGAATGCTGGGTTGATACGTTTTCTCGGCGGTGAAGTCGAGGAGGTAGTGGTACACCGAGCTCTCGAGCTTTGATAGTGGCTCGGTCATCGGAATTCCTTGGAAGTGGCGGGCCGGCGTCGGTCCGGGTACCCGCGTCTGAAAACAATTTGTGTACGGAACCGTACCCGGTCAACAGTTTCGTGTCTATCCGGGTTTTCCTTACGCCCCGAGCGCGGCTAAGGCTTTGTCGATGCGCTTGAGCGAAAGGTCCCGCCCCATCTGGACCAGCATTTCGAGGATTCCCGGGCTCACCGTAAGGCCGGTCAGAGCAACTCTCAGCGGCTGGAAGATCTTGCCGGCGCTCACCCCTCTGGCCTCGGCCAGGGCCCGGAGGGACGTCTCGAGTGGGCCGGCTTCCCAGGCCGGTGTGCTGGCCAGGGCCTCCCGGCTCGCACGCAGCAGGTCCGACGCCTCCGAGGGATCCCTCCAGTTCTTTGCCACCGCCGTTGGGTCATACTCGATGTCCTCGAGAAAATACGGCCCAGCCTGGCGTACGATGTCGTCGATCGTCCGGGAGCGCACCCGCAGGAGATCCAAGAGGCGAAGGTACCAATCGCGCCTCTCGACCAGCTCTTCCTCGGTGGCAAGGCGTGCGGATACGATCGCGGGGGTGACGCGCGGCTCCAGCTCCTCGATCGGAATCATCGATAGATGCTGACCGTTCATCCACTCCAGCTTTTTGGGATCGAAGATCGCCGCTTTCTTCTGGAGACCATCGACGCTGAACAGCTCGATCATTTCCGGCATGGTCATCACTTCGCGATCTCCGCCGGGAGACCAGCCGAGGAGCGCAAGGAAGTTGAGCATCGCGCCGGGAAGAAGTCCGTAATGCTGGTAGTCTCCCACCGCCGTTGCACCATGGCGCTTGCTCAATTTCTTGCCATCGAGCCCGTGGATCATCGGGAGATGCGCGAATATCGGCAGCGGTGCGCCGAGGGCGCGGTAGAGCAGGATCTGTTTCGGCGTGTTCGAGATATGATCGTCACCGCGCATCACCACGGTGATGCCCATCGCGATGTCGTCCGACACTACCGCGAGATTGTAGATCGGAGTCGCGTCCGAGCGAAGGATGACGAAATCCTCGATATCCTTGTTCGGGAAGGCGATCCTCTCGTGAACGAGGTCATTCCACTCGGTCGTCCCCTCGGGAACGCGGAAGCGGATCACATAGGGCTCTCCAGCGGCGACTCTGCGCTCAACCTCTTCGGGAGGGAGACGATCACAACGCCGATCGTACTTGAACGCCTCTTTGCGCGACGCCGCCTCGCGCCGACGCTCGTCGAGCTCGGCCGGCGTGCAGAAACAGCGATATGCAGCCCCCGTCTCGAGCAGCTTGCGCGCATCGGCCTGATGACGGGCGAGGTTTGCGCCCTGGTAGACGACGCCATCGTCCCAGGTGAGTCCGAGCCACTCCATCCCGTCGAAGATGGCGCGAGTGCTTTCGTCGGTGCTGCGCGCCTTGTCGGTGTCTTCGATGCGAAGCAGGAACTCTCCGCCGAATTTCCGCGCGTAGAGCCAATTGAAGAGCGCGGTTCGCGCGCCGCCGACGTGGAGATATCCCGTCGGAGAAGGAGCGAAGCGAAGGCGCGGTCTGTCGGCGTTGGTCATGAGCGAGTCAAGAATGAAAAGCGGGTCCACACTGGATGCGCGGACCCGCCGAGCGGAGAGAGAGGGATTCGAACCCTCGATACGCGTTTCCACGTATGCCGGTTTAGCAAACCGGTGCCTTCAGCCTCTCGGCCATCTCTCCGGGAGAGTTTCGGAAGTTATTGGCGCCGGGAGCGTTGTACAACCCTTCGTGGACAACGTGCGATGAGGCTTTCGATCGAAAACTCACCGTTCATCCCTGCTGGCGGAATTGTTTGCGTGCGTGCATCAATTTGGAAACGAATTGCAGGAGGATGATGTGCTTTCCCGATACACTCGCAGTCTAGCTCAAGTAATTCCCGCGCTCGTCTTGATCGCCGCTGCCGCGTCCCCGCTGGCCGTCGTCGAATATCACCTCCCGCGCGAGGGGGCGTTCCCGCACGATCCGGCCGTCGGAAGTGACGGAATCGTCTGGTACACGGACCAGCAGAACAGCTTCATCGGGCGACTGGATCCAGCTACCGGCAAGATCACTGATTATCCGACGCCGACGCCCGCGTCGGGACCGCACGGAATCGTCGTTGCTCCGGACGGAAGCGTCTGGTACACCGCGCAGCGGATCGGCAAGCTCGGGCGCCTCGATCCAAAGACGGGACGCATCGAGGAGTATTCGCTGCCTGCGGCCGCGCGCGATCCGCACACGCCGCTCATTCGAAAAGGAGTAGTCTGGTTCACGGTTCAACAGAGCAACGTGTACGGCCGGTTCGACCCGCGAACGCATGACGCCAAGGTGTGGACCGTGCCGACGAACCGGGCGCTCCCCTATGGGATGGTAAATGCTCCCGACGGCTCGATCTGGGTTGCGTTGTTTGGAACGAACAAGCTGGGACAGATCGACGGGGAGAGTGGACAGCTTCGGGAAATCACTCTTCCCGAGAGCGGCGCGCGTCCACGACGCCTCGTCGTCGACGAATCGGGCGTAGTGTGGTACAGCGATTTTGCGCGCGGCTATCTCGGCTCGTACAACCCGAAGAACGGCGCCTTCAAGGAATGGCTCTCGCCCGGTGGTACTAGCTCCGCGCCTTATGGAATCTCGATCGCGCCCGACGGACGGATCTTCTACGACGAAGCGCGATCCGGAAGGATCGTCTCATTCGATCGAAAGACGGGGAAAACGGAGACGATCAAGATCCCCACGCCGGGGTCGATCGTTCGGAACATGTCCGTCGACAGCACGCGAGCCCGCATTTGGCTCGCGTTGAGCGGCACCAGCCGGATCGGCAAGATCGAACTCAAGTGATGGGAGCAACCTGATGATTGCCACCGAGGCACGGAAATGAGACCGTCAGCACGTCCACTCGTATTCCTTTTCTCGTTTTTCATTGCGGCCGGTGCCGCACAGCTGCATGCTCAGACAGCGGACCCGCCGCCGACCAGCTCCTTGGGTCTCCCGCCCTCCGCCACGCGCCCGGGTCGCGATCCGAATCAACCGATCGACGAAGAGTACACGCGGAAAATCCGCGAATACACGACGGAGCCATTCTTCCTGTCGCCACTCGTGGACTATCTGCCCGCATCTGCTACGGTGCCGACTCCGAAAGCAGTTCTGGGTGACATAGCGGGCGCGCGCAACAATCTGCCGTACTCGAAGGAGGTCTACACCTACATGCGGATGCTCGCCAAAGCGAGCCCGAGAGTGCGGGTGTATTCGATTGGCAGAACGGAAGAAGGACGCGAGATGATCGCCGTCGCCGTCGCATCCGAATCGCTGTTCGCAAATCTCGAGCAGAACAAGGCAAACCTCGCGAAGCTCGCTGATCCGCGCAGCATCAACATGAACGATGCGGAAGCGGCTCGGCTCGCGAGCCAGACGACTCCGGTCTACTACATCACGGGCACGATACACTCTCCGGAATCGGGCGCGCCGACAGCGCTCATGGAGCTGGCGTACCGCCTCGCGGTGGACGAGAGCCCGTACATCAGGAACATCCGCGACCACTTGATCACCCTCATCACTCCGATCGTGGAAGTGGACGGTCGCGATCGCGAGGTCGACATCTTCCGCTGGCACATGGCGCATCCCGGAGAGACCTACCCGCCGCTTCTCTATTGGGGACACTACGTCGGTCACGACAACAACCGTGACGCGATGGCGTTGACGCTCAAGTTGTCGCAGAACGTCCTCGACACTTACCTCGACTGGAAAGCGCAGGTTCTGCACGACCTGCACGAATCGGTTCCCTACCTCTACGACAACACCGTTGGCGACGGTCCGTACAACGCGTGGCTCGATCCGCTCCTCACAAACGAGTGGCAGATGCTCGGCTGGAACAACGTGCAGGAGATGACGCGGCTCGGCATGCCGGGAGTCTTCACCCACGGCGATTTCGACACCTGGTCCCCCGGCTATCTGATGTTCATGGCGGCCACGCACAACGGGATCAGCCGTCTCTATGAGACGTTCGGAAATGGAGGAACCGCCGAGACGGTGGAACGCACGCTCTCGCCAACGGAAACCGCGCGCACATGGTACAGGCAGGATCCGCCGCTGCCGCGCGTAAAGTGGTCGTTGCGGAACAACAACAATTATCAAGAGACCGGTTTGCTCGTCTCGCTCAGCTACTTCGCCAACAACCGCGCGCAATTCCTGGAAAATTTCTGGGCGAAGAGCAAGCGCTCGATTTTGAAAGCGCGGATGGAAGGCCCCGCCGCGTACGTGCTGCCCGGAGACGATAGACGTCCGGGCGCACAGGCCGAATTGCTCCGGATTCTCCAGAAGCAGCACGTGGAGGTGTCGCGCGCGACAGCGCCGTTCACGGTCATGGCCCCCGTTCCACGCTCACGCCCGGCCGTCCCTGCCGGTGCAACCCCAGGCGGGAGACCGCCGGACAGCACGAGGCGCCCGGATTTAGCGCGCGCCGCCGACAGCACTAGGCCAGCGGTTCTGACGCGAGCCGCCGACAGCACACGGCCGAGTGAGATGTCGAGATTGGCCAACGCTCCGCCGCCGATAAATCCGTACGACACTCTCCCGCTGTCCGTACTGCGAATGGAACCGCGCGAGTTTCCAGCCGGCAGCTACATCATCCGCATGGACCAGCCGTATTCGCGCATAGCCGACGCGCTGCTCGATTACCAGTTCTGGAGCCCGAGCGACCCACAACGGACTCCGTACGACGACACCGGCTGGACCTTTCCCGAGAATTTCGCCGTCCGCTCCTATCGCATCATGGATGCGAAAGTTCTCGCGGTCCCCATGGAAACGGTCAGCGGAGAGATCAGGGCTCCTGGCGGCGTAATCGGCAGCGGAGCCGTCTTCGCGATCGATCACAACGCGGATAACGCTCTGGCGACGCTTCGATATCGACTGAAGGATGCTGACTTCCAAATCGCCGAGCAGCCGTTCGAGGCGGCAGGACACAAGTTCGTCAGGGGCTCGTTCATTGTGCGCCGAGTTGCAGCTGGAGATCTCGACAAGGCGTCCGTGGAGCTCGGCCTCAAGGTCTACGCGCTTGGCGCGCCTCCGACCGTGCCGACACATCCAGCGCGCGCGCCGCGCGTCGCAATCATGCACACCTGGCTGAGCACTCAGACGGAAGGTTGGTGGAGGCAGGCATTTGATTTCCTTCACGTTCCATACGACTACATCAGCGTTCAGGACGTGGCTAAGGACCAGAACCTGAACGCGAAGTACGATGTGATTCTCTTTCCGCCGGGAGGCGGCAGTCCGCAGTCAATCGTCGCGGGACTGCCCATGTGGCGGAATCCGATGCCGTGGAAAAAGACGGAGCTCACTCCCAACATCGGCATCGACGAGACGGATGACATACGCCCGGGTCTCGGATGGAAAGGAGTGGATAACCTCGCGGCGTTCGTAAAGAGTGGCGGTGTGCTCGTGACAGTCGAGAACACGGCCAATTTTGCGGTGCTGTTTGGCCTGACGAGCGGCGTGTCGACCAATCAGCCACCGCGGCTTCACGTCGTGGGGAGCCTTTTGCGCACGAAAGTAGTGGACGACGCGAGCCCGATTGCATACGGGATTCGCGACAGCCTCGCTGTGTACAGCGACGACGGCTCGAGCTTCAGCGTTACCAGCGTTCTCGGCACGCGTGGCGGACGCTTCGCGGATTCCGCCAATGCCCGTCCAACTGGTCGCGGGACTACGGAGGATGTCGATGTACCTCAGGGCAGATTCGCTCTCGACCCGCGTAACGATGTGCCGCAGCGGAAGCCGGTGCAGCCATGGCAGGCAGCACCGGTAACCGACGAACAGCTCCGAAGCCCGCTGAACATCATTCCACCGGCGCTCAGGCCGCGAGTGGTGCTGCGGTTCAGTGATCAACGCGATCTGCTGGCGTCAGGACTGCTGGATGGCAGCGACGTCGCGCAGCGGCCGGTGGTGGTCGATGCGCCGCTGGGCAAGGGACACGTGATCCTGTTCGCCAACAACCCCGTGTACCGCGGCGAGACGATCGGCAGCTATTTCCTCGTCTTCAACGCCCTCCTCAACTTCGACCACCTCGACGCCGGGAGAAAGCTGGATACGCGTTGATACGTACGTTTGTTTGAGAGAAACTGATAGGAAACCGCCTTGAGAAAAGCGATTTCTGGCACCCGCCCTGCAAAGCAGAGATCGTGAGCACAGACCTTGGAGCATAACCGGCGACGGAGGACCTGGCGGTGAGTTATCGGACGTTTCTCGACACGAGAGGCAAACGGTGGGAGGTGTGGCTGGTTACGCCCACTGCGGCGGAGAGACGGAAGGCTGACCGACGGGCATCTTCGGGCTGGAGCGGCGGCTACCAGGGCGACCTCGATCGCCGGCGCAGCCCGGAGCGACGGAGAGGGCCGTTCCGACAATCCGTAGCCGTCTCCAGCGAGTACAGCAACGGCTGGTTATGCTTCGAGGGCGACGGCGAGAAGAGACGACTCGCGCCGGTCCCGCACGGGTGGGACGAAGCGGGCCCGGACCGATTGTCGACGTGGCTGCAGGCGGCGAAACGCGTGGTGAAATGCGGCCCCTGATGTAAATTCAGCACTCCCGGCCGTTCCTCTGATCCCTCCGTCTCTCGGATCGCAAAAAAAGCGAGATATGGCCCAAATATTACGCGAGCGAGATGCAATGATTTGCAGGTCATGCCGGAATCAGGAGCGTGCCTCCGAAGGCTACCCGTGCGCAAATTGCGGGACATTCATCTGCATCATCTGCACTTTTCGCGGCGTTGTCACTTGCCGGAAGTGCCAGGATGAAAGCATTGATCCCCTGGTAATGCGAAGCGCCTGAGCGGCTCTGGGGCGGCGCTAACCTCCCTTAATCAACTCAATTCACAATGCATAGAACCACCAGGCTCTACTTCGTCGCGCTCGTCCTTTGCCTTCCGTTCGTTGCCGGCGCGCAGGAAAAGCAGCGTTTTGCGAGCCTCGACGAAGCGCTCCAGGCGGGAGCCATTCTCAACGGCCGCCAGGGACCCCGAAATGTGAACTGGATCGAGGGGGGAAGGCGATACTCATACACCGACCGTGACCCGCAGACGAATACTCCCGTAATTCGCGCATACGATCCGGCATCGGGCAAAGACACGACTCTGTTCGCTACAGCGAGACTCACCTTTCCCGGCACGAACCAGCCATTCAGCTACGATTCGTTCCAGTGGGGGCAGGATTCGAAGCATCTGGTCTTTCAGACGAAATTCAAGCCGATTTACCGCCGCTCCGGGATCTCGGATTTCTATATCTATTCGCTCTCGGACCGGAGCATGCAGCTCGCCACCAAGGGAGCACGCACGGCGGAGCTCTCGCCGAACGGTGCGATGCTCGGGTTTGAGCGCGACGGCGACATGTACGTGACGAACCTGTCGACTCACACGGAAAAGCGTCTCACCCGCGATGCGTCGGAGCACGTGTACAACGGGCACTTCGACTGGGTGTACGAGGAAGAGTTCGGCCTCCCGCAGGCGTGGAAGTGGTCGCCCGACAACAGCTACATCTCGTATTGGCAATTGAATGACTCCGCCGAGCCGGAGGTTCAGCTCTCCGATTATTCAGGACTTCACCAGGAATGGCAGCGGATCCGCATTCCGCAGGTGGGCGATTCAAACGCGACGGTCCGCATCGGCGTGGTGAACGTCGCGACGGGAAGCAACACTTGGCTCGACACCGGTGAGCGGGGGGAGTTCTACATCCCGCGCATCTATTGGACTAGCCGTCCCGACACCTTGGCTGTAATCACGCTCAATCGGCCGCAGAACGTGATGAAGCTCTTTTTCTTCGACGTGAAGACGGGCGGCCGGCGACAGGTAATGACGGAGACATCGAAAACGTGGATCGATGTCTTCGATTTCTATGCGGGGGTCGACGACCTGATGTCATTCCCAGTGGGCTCGACCGAGTTCTTCTGGCTCTCCGATCGCGACGGCTTCCAGCATCTCTACCGGTACGACTACTCCGGCAAGCTTATCAACCAGGTGACGCGCGGGAGCTGGAGCGTGACGCGCATCGAAGGGAGCGACGCGAGCCAGCAGACGATCTACTACACATCAACCGAAGCCTCGCCACTGCAGCGGCAGTTGTACTCCATCCGGTTCGACGGGTCGAATCAGCGGCGGATCACGACGGCCGCGGGCAATCATCGGATCAACATGTCACCCACGGCGACGTACTTCCTCGACCGGTATTCTTCGGTGCACCAACCGGCGCAGGTGGAGGTCTGGTCGGCGCCGGGACAGAAGCTGCGGACGCTCGAGAACAACGCAGCGGTGACGACGTGGCTGGCGACGCACGCGTACTCGCCCGCCGAGATTTTCTCGTTCACGACATCGGATGGTGTGCACATCGACGGCAACATGGTGAAACCCGTTCCGTTCGATCCAAACAAGCGTTACCCAGTCATTTTTTCGATCTACGGCGGTCCCGGATCGCAGGATGTGTATGACCAGTTCAGCGCGAGCGGTTGGACTCAATGGCTAGCGCAAGAAGGGTACATAGTCGTGGACATCAATAACCGCGGCAACAACAATTATGGCAGCGCATTCATGAAAGTCGTGTACAAGCAGCTCGGCAAATACGAAGCGCTCGATTTCGCCGAGGCCGCCCGGTACTTGGCGAAACAGAGTTACGTCGATCCCAAGCGCGTGGCCATTACTGGCACCAGTTACGGCGGGTATAGCACCGTGTACACGATGGAGATGTATCCCGAGCTATTCCCCGTGGGCGTTGCGAACTCCGCGGGTGGTGACTGGCGTCTATACGACACCATCTACACTGAGCATTACATGGGTCTTCTCAACGACAACCTGAAGGGCTATGTCGAAAGCTCTCCCATCGAGCAGGCAGCGAAGATGCGCGGGAATCTCCTGCTCATCCACTCGATGATGGATGACAACGTGCACCCGCAGAACACGATGCAGCTCCTGACGGCGCTGACGAACGCGGGACGGGATGCGGATCTGAGGATTTATCCGCCGGGACGTCATGGCGCCGCGTACAACGCCCAGAGCGCGCGTCTCATTCGTCAGGTCACCGACGCGTACCTCGCGCGCTACCTGAAGGCGGACACCGCTCCCGGGCTCGCACCAGCGCGTTAGTCCTGGAAAAGAAAAACCGGCGCTGGATATCCAGCGCCGGTTTTTTGTGCGAAACGGAGAGCGGCCAATGAACGCCGCGATCTTCGCCTTGGACATCTGTAATCTCCTTCCTCTCTCGAGGCTCGGTTATTCGGGTAGGCGCATTCGCGCACCGTTCAGCTTGAGAGACGCGCCATCTTGCCCGATGTTAACAGAAACTGCCCAGAGGTCCGCTGCGGTTCCGTTCGGTTCATCAAAAGGTCACAGATACATGTAAGTACACCCGTGCGTCTGCGCCTGGTTGACCGCAACAACCATTGCCGGAACCAGGAAAATGCCGGGAAGCATATTGTCCTCGAACTCCTTCCGCAGCTCCGCGCTCTTTGCCCCCCCGAGCAGTCCCATCCAGAAGTTGAACGCGTTGTTGCACATGATGAATACCGCCCCTCGCTGTTGCAGCGCCGAAATTGATGTATCAGCCGGGATTGGAATCGGCGCACCGGTGATGGAAAGACTCGCGGCTCCGGCGGGTGCGGCGTAGAAGACGTTTCCGGTCGCGGGAGCGTTGGCTCCATCCATCACCTTGAGAACGTTGCCAAGCCCGTACTTCTTCCACATTGCGTCGTTGAATCCAAGCAGCGTGGTCCCTCCGTAGAGGCCAACCACCGCGGTGGCGTCAGGGTGGTTGATGTGGTACGTGTCGCGCAGCGTGTTGAGATAATTTCGGACGTGTAGCAACCCCATCGCGTTCTGGTGCGCGGGCATGTCGAAGAGCTGGCGGTGTTTTCCCGTCACCGATGCGAGCCACTTGTCACTGGGCGTGAGGTCGGCGGCCGGCAGGCGTTCCGCCGCGAACGCTTTCGAAACAGAGCCGGTAAGGCCAAGTGCGACCGCGCCGGCAGCGAGTCTGCCGAGGAACTCTCTGCGTTCTGGGAGCGATGCTTCAGTCATGCGAATTCTCCTTTGCCAGTGGTGGCTTGTCAGCGCGCTCGGAGAGCGGCCTGGGGTGGGGGTGAGGCTCCGGCTCTGCCTTGGTGACACCGCGTTGCGGCTGTCGGGGCGCCGGTAATATGTGGTAATCCGCGCCCGCTGGTTTCCCGCCCTTGGGCCAATCGTGGGACTTTGCCGGAAAATCGGGGCGCGGGCGCGTGTTGATGTATGTCGCTACGTCGAACGCTTGCTGCTCGGTGAGCTGCTGGGCGCGGTCGATGGGCATGAGGGCGTGGATGAATGAGGCGGCGATTACGACGTTCGCCATACCGGCGCCGACGTTGTATGAATGAGCGCCCCAGAGTGGGGGCGCGAGCGGCGTACCCTGGCCATTTCCACCATGGCATCGCGTGCAGGTGGAAGCGAATATCGCCACGCCTCGATTGAGATCACCATTGACAGGTTTGAGCCGCGCGAGACCCTGACCTTCCATCTGTGCGCCGACTGGAATTCCGCTGGATAAGAACGCGAGATAGGCAACAATGTCTCGCATGTCCCGCCCGGATGGAGCGAGCGCTTTGCCATTCATGCTTCTCTCGAAGCAGTCGTTTATTCGATCCTCGATGAGATCGACCTTTCCGCTCCGGGCTCGATATTGCGGGAATCGCGCGTAGCTCCCGACCCAGGGCATAGCGTTTCGACGAAGGCCGTTGTCGAGATGGCAGCTGGCGCATCGAAGAGAGTTGCCGACACTGTGCGGCAGGCTGTCCCGCGTCGCGAGAAGAATCGCCCGGCCGCGGAGGGCTGATGCCCGATATGCACTGTCGCGGAGCTCGATGTCAGACGGGACGCGAAAGGGGACGCGTCTGGTCGCGGCAGACTGCTGGGCGGCAACTGCCGCTTGCGGATGGGCGAACGCGCGCTCGGCCGGGACGAGCAAGACTAGGCTCGCGACAACATTAGCAATGAATGAGATCCGAGGAGACAGCGTTTGCTCCCGTGGCCGATTGGATGCCGCTCTCTTGCCCCTCGGATTTATGAGGCTGTGGCGATCAGCGCAAGAGAAATTGTTGCCCTGATCGCCGTTCGGCTCAGTCTACTCTCATTGGCGGCTTGGAGCCGCGGTCAGAGCGCCCTATCGATCGCGCACTCGAATCTCCCCGGATGGATGTCACGACCTCATCGACCATCCCATCGATCCGGGAGTGAAACGCCTGCGTAACGCCCGCGATCAGGGCAGCCACGACACCGTCCAGCGCGCCGCCGAGTTTGCTGCCGGTGTCCTTCGTTGCCTGGGAAGTAATCTGCGCCGCTTTCACATCGGCTCGTGAGGTGCTCAATGCGACTCCGGCGCCGAACGCGACCGCGACCGCCGCCCAAGGATGATCCCTGACCTTCTGGGTGACATCCACTTTCCGCTCGAGCTCGGCGATCGCCCCCGACATGCGCTGCCGGGTTTGCTCGATGTCGGCACGAACTTCCGTCGTCGTCTCAGGCATGCTTGTGTCTCCGCAACGTTGCCAGTGTTTGCTCCGGCTTTATGTTCCTCGGCGAAAGGAGCGAGGTTCCGCGCTTGAGGAGATAGAACGCCGCTCCGCCCAGAATGGCCGTGAGCACGAATGCAGCGATCCAGTAATGTCCGCGGAAAAGCGCATCCCCCATCAGCAGAACGATTCCGAACACGAGCATCTGCACCGTGAGGAGGCCCAACATCGCCGCGGCGACGGTAAGACCTGTTCCCTTGCCGATGTCGCGCGCGATCTGCGCGAACTCGATGCGCGCCAGCTGAACCTCCTGACGCGCGAGATGCGCTCCATCCTCCGCCACATCGCGGAGCAGTTGACCCACTCCGCGATTTGCCTCGGTGGTGAGCATCTTCATTACCGGCGCAGCGCCTTCCCGATCAGATAACCCGCTCCCAGCGCGACTAGGAGCGACCTGGCGGGATGCTCTTTCACCTGCTTTTCGACGCCCTGCTTTAGCTTGTCGAGATCCGCATCTCGCAGCCACTCGGCGCTCGACTGCATTCCGGTCGCGAGAGTGTCGGTAACAGCCGTGATGCTGGAGTCGTCGGCGATCGTCAGTGCCGACCCCTCCGCTCCACTCGTGGAAGGGCGGCGCTGACGAAGCGCTTCAGCCCCCGCCTCTAGTCCGTCGGCGAGCATCGATGGTATCGCCGCCGCCTTGCCCTTCACCGAAGAGGCGACGCTCTTCACGCGATCGGTTACGCCCCGTTCGCTGGAGTTGAGCTGGCCTCCGAAGCTTGTCTGTTCGCTCCCGGTGTTCGGGGGCGTGCTTTCGAGGTTATTTCCTTCCATTGATATAGCCCTCCCAACAGTTGTTGAGCCGCATCAGCGGCAATGTACAGTTCCTATGCAGAAGCCGCGCCGGTCGCGCGAATTGTATGAAGATCGGACGCGCAACGTTTGAGCGCACGCTGGCTTTGCTCAATTGTCACCAACTGAAAGCGGACGACCTCTCCGGGTGACCGCTGCGCGAGAATTGGCAGATCCGCCTCGGCGACTACTGCGATTTTGGGATAGCCACCGACCGTCGGCGCGTCCGCCATCAACACTATGGGAGTGCCATCGCCTGGGATCTGGATCGCGCCTTGACAACTCGCGTCGGATGGAAGATTTCCCACCGAATCGCTCAAAGCGCTCCCTTTCAACTTGTAGCCGGTTCGGTCCGAGGCTGTCGAGACGGTGAATTCTGTCTCGGTGAGCGTGTGCCAGGGGGCTTCATCGAAGAGATCCGCGTGTGGTCCGCGAGTTATGCGTACGGCCGCCGACTCGTACCGTGGAAGGAGCTCGGGAGGGCAGGTGAAGCCTTCCGCGGGAGTGGAATGTGGATGTGCTCCCAAGGGTAGAGAGTCGTTGTGCGCTATCATCCGGCCGTTGTAGCCGCCAAAGCGGCCGGGCAGGTACGTCGAGCGGCTGCCCAGTATCTGGGGAACCTCGATCCCGCCGCCGAACGCGATGTAGAGAAACCGGCCGGCAATCAGCTGCTCCACCGTTAACTCGTCACCCGCTCGAGCATGACACGTCGTGAACGAAGGTATGCCTCGTCCCGCCAGTGTTGCGCGCGCACGGGCGCCGCCGATCGCGAACACGCAATCGCCCTGAAACCGTACGGTCCCACCGCCGAGCGCCCATTCAAGCGCAGCGGAATCGAGCGCATTTCCCACGATCGCATTCAACACCTGTAGCGCGAACAAATCCATCGCTCCGCCGCGGGGAACACCGGAGGACCGCGAATGCTTCCGGCCCGTGTCCTGGACGGTGAGGTACGGTGGTGCGCGAGTGACAGTGATCACGGCGTTGGGACAAATCGGACTATGTCGCCCGCGCGGAGGAGGGCGGGCGGCTCCCGCAGCGGATCGAACATCACCCTGTCGGTACGCCCGATAATGTGCCAGCCTCCCGGCGTGTCGAGTGGATACACCGCCGTCTGCGCACCGGCAATCGCGACGCTTCCTGCCGGAACTCGAGGTCGAGGCTGTGACCGGCGGGGCAGTTGGAGAGCGGAGTCGAGCTCGCTCAGATAGGCGAATCCGGGAACGAATCCGAGAAGGTCGACGGTGTAAGATCGACTGCTGTGACGCGCGATGACTTCATCGACCGAGAGTCCAGACGAGACGGAGACCTGCACGAGATCAGAGCCGTCGTAGGTGACACGAATCTCGTGCTCGCGATTTTTGTCGGAGACCGCGGTCGAGGCAGTCGCGCGCTCGCACACGGCGAGAAGCCTCGGCGCCATCTCGCTGTAAGACGTGTGAAGGGCGTCATAGAAAACGGCGACGCCGAGATAGGCGGGCACAATGTCCTGCACTTCTGCGAGCCTTTCCGCAGCCAGGGTAGCCGCCGCAGCGTGTACATGGTTTAGCAGCTCTGCGCTTCGCTCGGTTCCGAGCATGATCGTGATTGCGGAATCACCAAGCGGCTGCGCCCGCAACTGGGCTCGACTCAAGCGGAAAACGGCGCGATCCTGACGCCGGAGTTTTCGAGCCGTGCTCTCAGCTCGCGCAGCATCGGCACGGCCTCGGGATTGTCACCGTGAACACAAAGCGATTGTGCGACTATTCCCAGCGTCGTGCCGTCGTCCGCGGTGATCGTGCCCGATTTGACCAGCGTGATCGCGCGGTCAACCGCGGTCTGCACATCGTGGATGACCGCGCCAGGTTCGTTGCGTGGTACGAGCGATCCATCGGGCTTGTACGCTCGATCGGCGAACGCTTCGGCGGCGAAGCCGAGACCGCCGCGCTCAGCGGCCCGCGCCATCTCGCTTCCAGCGAGCCCGAGCACGACCAGCGACGGATCCACTTCGCAGATCGCCTGCACGATGGCATCGGCGGCGGTGGAGTCTTTTGCGGCGCGATTGTACAGCGCGCCATGCGGCTTCACGTACGAGAGTTTTGCAATTTCGGCGCCGCATACGTCCCCGATGGCGCGAAGCTGGGAGGCAACATGAAAGCGGATTTCTTTTGGAGAGAGACCGAGCTCTCTGCGGCCAAAGCCGGGAATGTCCGGGTACGACGGATGCGCCCCGATCGCGACTCCGCGCGATGCAGCTGCCTTTACCGTGTCGCGCATTGTGGTCGCATCACCGGCGTGGAAACCGCAGGCGATGTTGGCGGATGACACGAGGTCGAGCAGTGCTTCGTCTTCGGAGAGGCGGGAGTGCCCGAAGCCTTCGCCCATGTCCGCGTTGAGATCGATCGTAGGGTGCAAGCAGCTACTTCTTGCGGCTCTTTTTCTTCCCGCCGGCAACCGGCTTGGCCTCGACGACCTCCCATCCCTGCACGTCGTCCTCGAATCCGCCGCGCGTAACTTTCGGCAGCAGCTTTTCCCGGACGACGACCGGTGTCAGCCAGTAGGTGTATCCATCATCCGCCTCGACGGGAAACCAGGCGAACTTTGTGCGTACGCGCTCGTCGCCCATCTTCCCGCGCGGGTCCCGTCGACTCTTCCACCTCACAATGATATGGCCTCCGGTGCTAGATACGGTCTTCGAGTCCCTTGACGCCCGACATGTCGGCGCAGCTCGCGCAGCAATAGAAAGTGCCGCTGCTCTCGACCCCGTGGCCGATGATCTTGCAGCCGCAGTGAGAGCACTTGGGCGCCAGCGCATGTATCGCGCACTCGAATGAGTCGAATGTGTGGGACTTTCCTTTCATCGTGACGGTGAACGATTTATCGTAGTCGTTCCCGCAGACCTCGCATTTCGCCATTGGCTCTCCCAGGCCCCCAGTAGTTGGCTGTAGCAGAGGCTCTACGGCGAATCTAGTGCCGCGGCAGTTAGCTCAACGGAAGATTTTCCTCATTTTCGTGTCGGGGTCGCGGGCGAAGCGGAACGCAAACCAAGCGAGATCGGTGACGAGCTCGTCGTACGTTTGCGGGTCCATCTTGTCCGCGACGATGTTCAAGCGACCCGCAATCTGTCCCTTGAGATGCTCGATCCATTGTTTCGTGAAGTCAGCCATGTGGACGGGGGCCTATTAGTGATCGTGAAAATTGACCGGGAGGAGAGGGACTGCGCCAGCCACATCCGGCGTCCCACCCGGTCAACCCCCAAATGATGGCACTCTCCTTGACTGTCGTATGGTGCAGTCCGCGATTTCGCGGTCGCAACATTTGAGGAGATAGTTATGAAATGTTCCTTTCGCCCGATCATGCTACTGGCGGCAACGCTGGCGGCCGTTCCGCTCACGGCTCAAACCACACGAGAAGATGAGCGCGCTGCCGCCGCCGCCAACTCGCGTACCGAAATGCCTGTAATCATACCTGCCGGCACCCCTCTTACCGTCGCCATCGATCAGGACCTTTCGAGCGCGTCGGTCAACCAGGGCCAACAGGTGTCGTTTCACCTGACCTCGGATTATTCGGAGTTCGGCCACGTCCTGATCTCACAGGGAACGCCGGTGCGAGGCACGGTGGCACACGTTGCTCGCCGCAGCGCGGGTGGAAATCCCGGGAGAGTGACGGTCCAGGTCACTTCCGTACGAGCTGTCGACGGGACGAGAATCCCCCTTCGCGGCACTGCGAAGGCATCCGGAAAGAACCGGCAAGGCCAGGCCGCGGCTCTTGGCGTTCTCACGTTAGGAATCGGCGCAACCAAGAAGGGACTTTCCGCTGTTATCCCGTCTGGAACCGAATTTACCGTCTTCACGGATACGAAGCGGACGATCGTAGTTCCCAGATAGATCACTTGAATTCGGGCTGGCGCGAAAGCAAACTCGCGCCGGCCATTCCCGCCGGTTCGCGTTCGCTCGCGACCGCGCGCGCCAACTGGTCTGCTTCGTGCCTTTAAGTGCCGCCGCGGGGCGGGCACGACCGGCGACGAACACAATTTTCGAGGGCTCAGTCGATGCGGAATATCTCAAGCACAATCGGCGCAATCGCACTGCTTGCGGGCTGTGGAGTCTCCACCCAACAGGAAGTGCAAATGGGGCAGCAGGAGGCGCAGCAGGTAAACGCCCAGCTGCCGATGGTGCAGGACGCCGTAATCAACAACTATGTGAACGCGCTCGGCAATCGCATCGCGAAGACGACATCACGGGCCGACCTGAACTGGGAATTCCAGGTCGTGAATTCGGACCTCGTCAACGCATTCGCGCTCCCCGGCGGCTTCGTCTACATCAATCGCGGGGTGCTCGAGCGCGCCAGCAACATGTCCGAAGTTGCCGGTGTTGTCGCGCACGAGATAGAGCACGTAGTCAGACGGCATTCCGTGAAGCAGATGGAGCAGGCGCAGGGCGCTAACGTGGGGGTCGGAATCGTTTGCGCGCTGACTGGAGTGTGCCAGAGCGGCGTCGCCCAGGCGGCGATCAATATCGGGGGTACCGCCGTTTTTGCGAACTTCAGCCGCACTGATGAAGTCCAGGCTGATGAAGGCGGCTTCAATAACGTGATGCGCGCGGGAATCAGTCCGCGCGGAATGTACACGTTCTTCCAGAAGCTCCTGGCGGAAGAGCAGCAATCAGGCGGTGGTAACGCGGCTGGGTGGTTCGCGTCGCACCCTGGCACCCAGGACCGCCTTGCTGACATCCAGCGGATGTTGAGTCGGGTGCCGGCGTCCCAGCTCAATAGCCTCCAGGCCAACGACGGCGGATTCAGCACCATGAAGGCGAGGCTGGCGCGGCTCGGACCCGCTCCGAAGGTGCAGGGGCAATAAAGTCTTTCCTTGGAATGAAGAGAGCTACCGAACACTCGCGGTGGGTAGCTCTCGCGGGTAGATGACGGAGGGTGAGGGATTCGAACCCCCAAGCCCTTGCGGGCGCCAGTTTTCAAGTTCTCTCGACTCTTTTGCGTACAGCCGACAACCCGTTGCGCATCACCGCGCGGAGAGTAGGGAGCTGGTCTCGGCGGTGAGTTAGAACTCCACCTTTTTGCGTAACTCCGCGCCTGAATGTTGCCATCAATGTTGCCATTGGCCCCGATGGGGAGTTGCGTGCTTCAGTCTCCCGAGATCCGAGTTGAATTACCGACCTCACGCTTATCAGGCAGCTCATACGAACATGAATTAGGGCTCAGAAGTTCCTACTCGCCTGCCTTTCACGAACATCCTGCTCAGCATGTGGCGCATTTGCGAACATCTTGCGCACTTCCGCGAACATTTTGCGCATGT
>DASZZU010000074.1:0-3045 GCA_035544855.1 Gemmatimonadaceae bacterium
AGCCGCCATTGATCCCGCGTCCGGAGGCCGGCAGATGCCGAGCCATTGGGGACACAAGGCGTACAACATCGTATCGGCCTCCTCTCCCACCGGAACGCAGTTCCTTCAGGGAGTCGGCTGCGCAGAAGCATCCTTGCGCGCGAAGCTGTTGAACATCTCGGAGGGGTTTCAGAAAGACGAAGTCGTCCTGGTTTGTACCGGCGAGGGCACGACCAGCGAGGGGGAATTCTGGGAATCGCTCAACACCGCCGCGAACCTCAAACTGCCCGTCGTTTATCTGGTCGAGGACAACGGCTACGCCATCTCCGTCCCGGTTGAAGTGAGCACGGTCGGTGGCAGCGTGTCGAAGCTCGTTCGCTCTTTCCCGAATTTCTACATCGAGGAAGTGGACGGGTGCGATCTCCTCGCCAGCTACGACGTAATGCAGCGGGCAGTCGATTATGCGAGGCAGCGCAAGGGACCGGCGCTGGTGCACGCGCACGTGATCCGACCCTACTCCCACTCGCTCTCCGACGACGAGACGATGTACCGGCCGCCCGCCGAGCGCGAAGCGGATGCCGCGCGGGACCCGCTGACGCAGTTCCCGAAATGGCTCATAGCGGAAGGACACGCGACGGAAGACGAGATCAAGCAGATCCTGGAAGAGGTCGACGCCATCGTGCTCGCCGCGACCGATGATGCTTTGGCGCAGCCGCAGCCCGAACCCGAGACCGTTTATTACGGCGTGTACTCGCCCGATGTCGACCCCACGGGCGAGCAGTTCGACACGGAAGATGATCCGCAGTTCTCCGGCAATCCGACGACGATGGTCGATCTCCTGAACGCCTGCATGAAGGACGAGATGCGGCGGGACCAGAAGATTCTCGTATTCGGCGAGGACGTTGCCGACGTGTCGCGCGAAGAGTACCTCGGCAAGGTCAAGGGCAAGGGCGGCGTCTTCAAGGTGACGTGGGGACTGCAGAAGGAGTTCGGCGGAACACGCGTCTACAACTCGCCGTTGGCCGAGGCGAACATCGTGGGACGCGCGATCGGACTGGCGGTGCGCGGATTCAAGCCGGTCGTCGAGGTCCAGTTCTTCGACTATATCTGGCCGGCGTACATGCAGATCCGTGACGAGATGGCGACGATGCGGTGGCGATCGAACAACAACTTCGCCGCACCCGTCGTCGTGAGGACGACTTACGGCGGATACATCCGAGGCGCGATCTACCACTCGCAGACGGGGGCGTCGATCTTCACGCACTGTCCCGGTCTGCGCGTAGTCTGCCCCGCGACGGCTCTGGACGCGAATGGACTGTTGCGCACGGCGATCAGGTGCGACGACCCCGTGCTCTTTCTGGAGCACAAGCACCTCTACCGCCAGACTTACAACAAGTCGCCGTACCCGGGTCCCAACTTCATGATTCCCTTCGGCAAAGCGAAGGTGGTGCGGGAAGGCACAGACATCACCGTCGTCACTTACGGAGCCACGCTTCAGCGCGCCCTCATGGCCGCGAACGCGGTTGCGGACAGCGGGGTCTCGGTCGAGGTGATTGATCTCCGAACACTGAGTCCGTGGGACCGCGAAACGGTTTTCGCGTCAGTAAAAAAGAACTCGCGGGTGATCGTGGGCTATGAGGACTCGATATCGTGGGGCTATGGCGCCGAGATCGCGGCGGCGATTGCCGACGAGTGCTTCGCGTGGCTCGATGCACCGGTCAAGCGGGTAGCGTCCGCCGACACCTTCGTCGGGTATGCACCGCGGCTCGAGGACGCGATCCTGCCGCAGGTGGAAGATTTCAAGCAGGCTTATGAAGAGATCATGAAATTCTGACAACCAATTGATAGAAAACAGAAAAGGCGGCCATCACTGGCCGCCTTTTCTGTTTCGGGAGCGGATCGCTCACTGCGGCGGAATTGCTCCGGACGAGGATTCGCCCATACCCGGCAATTGCACCGCCGTATAGTTGGAAGGAACCTCGAAGGCTTTTGGATCGGCATCTACCCACTGAATGCCGGTGACTTCTGCCGCACTGTTGGTGACCCGCGTCTGTCCCTGCGCCACGATGGTGGCCGAGCTCAACGCCCGCAACGGTGTCGCCTTGGGGAGCTTCTGCTGCACGGCCTTCATCTTGTCGGCGAAGTCCTTGTTGGTCGTTCCGAAGATGTTCGCCATGTCCCCACCGCTCAGGCTGGCAAAGGGATTCAGGTTTCCCTTGATGTCAGTCGCGTAGTACGTGTCGTTGGTGCTCGCGATCTTTACCGTTTGCTGCTGGCCCATCGCGCTGATCGTCATCGTCATACCCGTGGTCACACGGTAGTGGGAGGTCGGATGGCCAAGGACCGCTGGACCAGCTCCAAGGCTATCGACCTTGGCGGCGGTCTCCGAGAAGTCCATCTTCATCCCGCCCATCTGCTGGGCCTGCGCAACCATCTCGGCCGGCTTGACGCGAAGAAATTGGCTCTTTTTCGAGTCGAGATACGTGATGGTCTTGCCGCTGTCCGTCACGATCATGCTCACAACGCTGTCCCCCAGCGGACTGACTTGGGCATTGGATCCTTTCATCGATACATCGAGCCGCATTTTGTCGGGGGCACCAACGGCCCGGCCGACGACCAGACCGGTATCGGGCCTGCCTGACACCGAGATAGTCGTGCGGAAATCCATCGCCAGGGTTTTTCCGGCGTTTTGGGCGTGTGAGTACGAAAGTGGAGCGAAGACCAGCGCCGCCGCGCTTGCCAGGCGTGAAGCGAATCTCATGCTGAAATCCTGAGGTATATGAAGAGTAGGGAGGGAAATCCCGAGAAAGACGTCGTTCTCGTCCTAAGGGTAACCCACAGATGGGGTTTTAGTGCCCCGTCCGCGGCCATCTGAGCGAAGCCACGATAGAGGCGGCCAGCACTGCACCAACTACGCCGAGGGAGGCGACAATCGGCAGGTGAACGAAGTGCTCGAGGAGCATCTTTCCCCCGATGAACATGAGGACGATCGAGAGTCCGAGCTTGAGATAGACGAATTTATCGACGACACTCGCCAGCACGAAATACAGCGCCCTCAATCCCAGC
>DASZZU010000075.1:0-3837 GCA_035544855.1 Gemmatimonadaceae bacterium
GAGGGGCGAGTAACGAGCCTTCGCGCTGAAGTGCCCGCGGAAGAAGAACGTCTTCGGAACGCCGAATCGGCGCGTGATGCGGCTCTGGCCGCGCGCACGACCGCTGAGGCCAGACGCACGGAGCTCGGGCGGCTCGTCACCGATCAGCGCGAGAGCACCCAGCAGCTGCGCGGAGAGATTGCAGTCGCGGAGGAACGGCTGCGCAATTCGACTTCCCGTCGGGAGCGCGCGGAAGAGGAACGACGCGAGGGCGATGCGGTCGCCGGCCGCGTCAGCACAGAGCTCGAGCGAGCGTCGAGCGAGCTGGCGCAGCTCGAAGCCGCGCTTGGCGCCGCGGACATGGCGCTTACCTCTCACGCCCGGCACGAGGAGGAAGTTCGCGGCGCTCTCAGCGTCGCGCGCTCCAATGTCGAGCACAGTGATCGGACTTTGCGCGAGTTGCGCGAGGAGCTGCACCGCGCGGATCTCGACCGGCAGAGCAGCGAGAGGGAGCGGTCGGAAATCGCTGCTCGCAGATCGACGCTCGAGGCCGAGCAAGCGCAGCTCTTCGACGCGGCGGAAGCGTCGCGTCGCGATCTGGCGGCAGCGGAAGACGCCGCTGCCATCGCGGCGACGCGTGTGGCCGAAACCACCGTTGCCGCCGTTGAGTCGCGCGATTTTCATGTCCAGGCGCGGGAGCGGGAGAACACCGCGAGAACGGATCTCCTTCGCGCCGACGAGCTGCACACCGCATTAGTTGCCAAGCTGAACGCGCTCGAGGGTCTCGAGAGAGAACGCGTGGGACTGGCGCCCGCGGCTGCCCGATTGCTCAAGGAGCGCGGCATCTTCGGGGAAGGAGCCGTGCTGGGCCCGCTCAGCGACTTCATCAGCGCCGATGTGAACTCCGCTGCGCTGGTGGAGCGCTTCCTCGGCGCGACTGTGAACGCGGTTCTCGTCCGCGACAGATCCGTCGCTGAGGCGGTGCGCGCCTGGCATGCGTCGACTGAGCCCGGACCCCTGCTTCTGCTGCCCGTTGACTCAGTGGTTGAGCAACCAGCGGACTCTTCGGAGATCCCGAACGAACTTTCTGGGCTGGTAGTAGCATCTTCTCCAGCGAGCGCGTGGGTCCGCTCACTCCTGGGACGTGTAACGCCGATGGAGAGCGGCACCGCATTCGTGGATGCACGCGGCGCGATTTGGCTGCCAGCAGCCGAGTCGGGCCCCGGTCCTCTGCGTCGGCGCGCGGAAATCGTCGAGCTCAAGCAGGCGGTCACGAACAGCGCCGCTGCTCGTCACAACGCCGCCGCCACCGCGGAATCCGAACGGGCTGCGCTCGCTTCAGCGGAGCGCGCCGCGGTTGTCGCGCAGGAAGCCGCTACGCAAGCCACACGAGCAAACGTCGAAGCAGCTGACCACTCCGCGGCATTGGCGCGGCAACACCAGCGAGCCGCGCGGGAAGCCGCGGAAGCGCGCGCGCTGATCGAAAGACTGGGCGAGCGCGAAACGGCAACGATCGCACGTCTCGAGACGCTGGCGATCAGTGCGCGCGAGATCGGGGCCAGGATCTCCGAGCACGAAGCCGCCGTATCCGCCGCGCGTGAGATGCTCGCGACGGCCGAGCAGAAACAGGACGAGGCGCGCGACCAGCGGACCTCGAGTCAGATTCGCCGCGCACAGGCGCAGGCGCAGCTCGAGGTGGCATCGGATCGGCGGCGGCATTTGAGCGACGAGTTCACTTCGGCCACGGGACGCCTCGAGTCATTGCAGCTCGAGCTCACGACGCTGTCGGGCGCGGACGCGCAGCTCACTCAACAATTGTCGCAATGGCAAAGTGATCTCGACGCGAGACAGGCCACGCTGGAAGACGCCGAGCAGAAGCTTGCGGACGCCGAGCAGGCGGTGCGTGAGGTGGACGAGCGTTTAACGAACGACGAGCACGTGCTCACCGAAATGCGGCACCACGTCGCAGCACTGGGGGAGGAGCTGCACTCCGCGGAGCTCCGCTACACCGAGCTCTCCGGAAAGAGAACGGCAATCCGTGAGAGGCTCGAAGCGGAATGGAAGAAACCCGTAGACGAGCTGCTCGCTGGAGCCGAGAATCTGGAGCTGGACGACGAGTCTCTCCGCGCGGAAGCCGCCGTGGTGCGCGAGCAGCTCGAGGCCCTCGGCCCGGTCAACCCGCTGGCGATCGAGGAGCATGAAGAAGAGACAAAGCGCCTCTCATTCCTGACCGCTCAGCGTGATGATCTCAATTCCGCGAAGGGCTCGCTGCAGCAGGCAATTCGCGAAATCGATACGACGGCACGGGAGCTGTTTCTCCAGACCTTCGTCAAGGTGCGTGAGAACTTCCGCAATATCTTCATGACGCTGTTCGGCGGCGGCGAGTGCGATCTGAGACTCGAGAATCCCGAGAGCCCGCTCGAGGGGGACATCGAGATCCACGCGTCACCGCGCGGGAAGCGCACGCAGCGGATCCACCTCCTCTCGAGCGGAGAGAAGGCGCTCGTCGCGCTTTCATTGCTGTTCGGAATCTTCCTTACGAAGCCCAGTCCCTTCTGCCTGCTGGACGAAGTGGACGCGCCGCTCGACGATCAGAACATTGGACACTTCGTTCGGATGCTCAATCGATTCAAGGCCAATACTCAATTCATCGTGATCACGCACAACCCGCGCACCACGACTGAAGCGGCGGATGCGGTGTACGGGGTGACGATGCAGGAGCCCGGGGTATCGTCGCTGGTCAGCGTGCGCATGCGCGGCAGAACCGTCGATGAGACCATATCGCCAGCGCATCCCGCGCACACACCCCAGCTGCACGACGAGCCCGCCGAAGTCGCCGACACAACGCCAGTCACCGCCTAAATGCTAGTAGTCATGCAGCACGACGCGACGGCGAAAGACATCGATCGCGTCGTCAGTATCATCAAGGAAATGGGCTACGAGGCGAGACCGATGCCGGGCGCGCAACGCACCGCGGTTGGACTCGTCGGCAACGATGGGCGGGTAGACTCCTCGCGGATCGAGGCTTTGCCGGGCGTCGCGCAGATCATTCACGTCACGCAGCCGTACAAGCAGGTCTCGCGTGAGTGGAAGGCCGAGAACACCGTCGTGACGTTGGCCCCGGGTGTCGCCGTGGGCGGTGATGCTGTCGTCGTTATCGGAGGGCCGTGCTCGGTTGAATCCGAAGAACAGATTCTTTCCGCAGCGCGAATCGTGAAGGCGGCGGGCGGTAACGCCTTGCGCGGCGGCGCGTTCAAGCCGCGTAGCTCTCCGTACTCCTTCCAGGGAATGGGTCAGAAGGGTCTCGTGCTCCTTGCGCTTGCCCGCAAGGAGACCGGACTGCCAATCGTGACAGAGGCGATGGATTCCGAGGGCGCGCAGATGGTGGCGGAAGTAGCCGACTGCATCCAGATCGGCGCGCGCAACATGCAGAACTATTCGCTGCTGAAAACCGTGGGCAAGATGAAAAAGCCGGTGCTCCTCAAACGAGGCATGGCGGCGACGATCAATGATTTGCTCCTGAGCGCCGAATACATCCTCGCGGAAGGAAATGGGAACGTCATCCTGTGCGAGCGTGGCGTCAGAAGCTTCGATCCCGCGGCCCGCAACATGCTCGACCTTACCGCGATCCCAATCGTCCACCGGCTCTCGCACCTGCCGATCATCGCGGATCCGAGTCACGGCACGGGATTGCGCGACAAGGTAATTCCGATGGCCCGCGCAGCGGTTGCCGCCGGTGCGGATGGTGTGCTCATCGAAGTGCATCCCGAGCCCGATCGCGCGCTTTCGGACGGCGCGCAGTCGCTGTATCCGGATCAATTCACGCAGCTGGTCGGCGAGCTTCGCGCCGTGGCTGCC
>DASZZU010000076.1:0-6433 GCA_035544855.1 Gemmatimonadaceae bacterium
GAGAACGCCGCACGCTTCACACACTTCGATTTGCCCGGTGCCTGACATCATGTTGCGCCGTTGAAGAGGAACTGCCGTGTCGCAATGCCCACACGACCCACCGCGCAACGGATAGAGCGCCTGATCCCTCTTGCCGCGGATGCGGTCGTATTTACCGAGCATTGGCCGCGAGACCGCGCCTGCTCTGCCGTTCCGATCCGCCTTCGCGTCATCGAGCTGCGACTGCAGCGCGGACCTTTTCGATTCGATCTCGGGCCGCGTCTGCTGCTGTTCCTGCTCCACCGCTGCCAGCGCCTGCTTCGAGTTCGCGATCGCGGTGTTCATCTCGGCCATCCGTCGCCCGATGATCGCCAGCTCGGCCTCGTCCTCCGCCATCAGCCTTCGCGTCGACTCTACCTGTGTTGTCGCGGCGGTGGCTTCGCGCATCCGCTTCACGTCCTCCAGCTGGTGAAGGTTCCGCTCCTGCATCTGCTTGTGCTGCGCCAATCTTGCCTGGAGCTCACGCTGTTTTTTTTCCTCGTCCTGAACCAGGGTCTCCGCGCGAGTGAGCGCGGTCGCGGCCTGGTCGCGCCGTTTGTCCAGCTCCGAGAGCTGTGGATCGAGCGCGCGCATCTGAAGCTCGATCTCGCGAATCTTCAGATCGTCCTGTTGCAGCGCTAGCAGCGCTTCAACTTCCTGTTGCATTTGTTCTCCATTTGGTCATCGGGCCCCCGTTCGTCTGAACTTCTTGTAGTACTTCTTTCCTGTTGCATTCAGCTCCTCCCTGATCGCCTCTTTTTCGGCGATCAGCTCGTCCTTCTGTGCGCCCTCTGCGAGCGGGATAATTCGATCCAGCTCTGCCGCCCGCTGATCCAGGTCGCGCGCCAGCAGGGTGGCGAGGCTGTCGTTGATCGTGCGCTCCGCATCCATCTGGAACGCGCCCTCGGCGACGATGTCTTCGAGCACGCCGATCCCTTCCTCGTCGAGACTCGCTGAGACCTCTTCGATCGTCGACTCCGGCCCGGATGCGATGAGTGCGTGATAGATCGCGCGGTACTGGAGGTCGCGAAAGCTTTCCTCGCCGAGCTTTTCGGCGATCTGTTCCACTCGTGGGCGAGCGAAGAGCATCGCTCTGATCAACTCCTTCTCGGCGGACGCGCCACGCTCACCGTGCATTGCTCTCCGCTCGCCGCGCCGCACGCGCGCCGTCGGAGATACTCGCGGCGCACTTGGCTTCACAGTAGCTGCGGACGCCGGAGCGCTTCTGCCAGTGAGCTCGCGCTCCAGGACCTCGCGGGCCACTCCGCTCACCTCGCTGGCGCGGGAGAGATACAGATCGCGCATGATCTCATCCGACGTCACGCGTACGGTAGGAAGGAGGCGGTCCAGAGCGCGCCGCTTTTTGTGCAGCTCGGCGAACATGCCCGCCCGCTCGAGGAGCTGAATTTTGCGTTCGAAGACGTCGATGGCGTCTCTGAGCCGGGCAGCCAGCGCGGTGGCACCGTGCTGTTTGACGAAAGTGTCGGGATCCTCCCCCTCCGGAAGCGTGACTACGCGAACAGATGCTCCCTGCCGCAGCAGCTCGTCGCCCGAACGAAACGTAGCCTTGAGTCCTGGTTTGTCGCTGTCGTAAAGGAGAAAGACGTTTTTCGTCAGCTTCTTGAGCAGCGCCGCCTGTGCATCGGTCAGTGCCGTGCCCATTGCACCGACTACTGTGGTTACGCCGGCAGTCATGAGGCGTACGACGTCGAAATAACCCTCCACCACAAGCACCTGGTCCTCGCGCCTCACATCGTTTTTCGCCCAATTCAGTCCGTAGAGGGTCTTTCCCTTCGTGAACACAGGCGACTCGGGTGAGTTCAGATATTTCGGGTCACCCGGCCCGAGCAGCCGTCCTCCGAAGCCAATGTTGCGGCCCATTGAGTCGAGGATCGGGAACATCAGACGACCGCGAAAGCGAGGACGTGGCTCGCTTCCATCTTCGCCCGGAACGAGCAGTCCCGCCTCGACTTGACGCTTTTCGTCGAAGCCGAGCGTATTCATGTAGTTCCGGAGCAGTCCGATCTCGCGTGGCGCGAAGCCGATGCCGAATTGATCCGCCACTTCGCGCGCGATGTCGCGCTGAGTGAGGTACTCGCGCGCCGATTCACCGAGCGGATCGTCCCAGAGCATCTTCTGGAAGTAGGCGGCCGCGGTCGCGTTTACCTCCCAGAGGGGCTCGCGCGGATCAGGACCTTCGCGACGCGTCTCGACTTCCCGGACTTCGATTCCGGATTTTTCGCCCACCATCTTCACCGCCGCCGGCCACTCGACCCCCAGTCTCTTTTGGAGGAAGTGGAAGACGTCGCCGCCTTCGTGACAGACGAAGCAGTAGTACATCCGCTTCTTCGGTGAGACGGAAAAATTCCGGTGGGTGCCCTGGTGGAACGGGCACGGCCCCCTGAAGTCCGTGCCCAAGCGCTTCAGATTCACGTACTCGCCGATGATCTGCACGATGTCGGCGGCGTCGCGAACCTGTTCGACTACTTCGTCGGGAATCACTTCAGCTCCACGACGGTGACCCCGGCGCCGCCTTCATTCCAGGCGCCGAGGCGGAAATTTGTGACGCGAGATTCCTTGCGCAGCATCTCGGCCACCCGCTCGCGCAAGGCGCCGGTTCCCTTCCCGTGAATGATCCGGATGCTCTTGAGATCGGCGCGCACGGCGGCGTCCACGGCATGCATCACGATGCCCTCGACTTCGCCGACGCGCATCCCCCGCAGATCGATCTCGCTGGCGACTTGCACGTCAGGAATGTCGCCGCGCACAGCGACGGCAACCTGCGGTGCGGCAGCCTCGGCGCTCGAAAGTCGGAGAGAGCTGCGCGGAACCGCCAGCTTCATTACTCCAACGGCGACGATAGCTTCACTATCGCGCACCTCGAGAACTCGACCGACTTTGCCTCCCAGCGTTTCGACTTCCACGAAATCTCCGACACTCACCTCAGCGTGATCCTTCGCGCCGCGCGCGGGTTCGGCGGTGCGCTCGAGACGGTCCAGCTCCCGCCCCTGCTCATTCGCCAGCTGCTCGACGCGCTTTCTTGCGTCTCGCGCCGCTTCCTCGCCGGCCTCGGACGCAGCCTTGAGCTCGCGAATGGTGCGCTCGACATCAGTGCGCGCTTCGAGAAGATATCGCCTGGCTTCCTGTCGTGAGGCGCGCTCGGCCTCCCGCTCCCGATGGGTAACGCTTTTCTCGCGCTCCGCGACTCTGCGCGCTCGCTCCGTGGCATCCGTGAGGACCTCGTCCGCTTCCCCCTCGGTGGCGCTGAGTGCCTTCGCCCGTGCTTCGAGCTCCGCCAGGAGCGCCGTTACTCTACGCTCGCCCGACGGAATCCGCTGCTCCGCGCGCTCCAACACGTCAGCCGGCAGATTCAGCCGGCGCGCGATGCTGATTCCATACGAGCGGCCCGGCACTCCCTTGGTGAGCCGGTAGGTTGGAGCCAGCGCGACCGGATCGAACTGGAGGGAGGCGTTCACTACTCCGTTTACCTGAGTCGCTAACTCCTTGAGCGCTCCAAGATGCGTGGTGGCGACTGTGAGGGTACCACGCGCAGTGAGCGCTTCGAGGATTGCCCCGCCAAGCGCGGCGCCCTCGATGGGATCGGTGCCCGAGCCGAGCTCGTCGATGAGCACGAGCGAATGCGCGGTGGCGGAGCTGAGCACTTCGACCAGATTCTTGATATGGGCGCTGAAGGTCGAGAGACTGGCAAGGATCGACTGTTCGTCGCCGACGTCGGCGTAGATGTTGTCGAAGATCGCGATCCTCGAGCCGGCGGCGACAGGCGCAGGGATTCCCGACTGCACGAGCCCGGAGAAAAGTCCGAGGGCCTTCAGGAGCACGGTCTTTCCGCCGGTGTTGGGTCCGGAGATGAGCAGCGTCCGTTCGTTGGGCAACATCTCGAGATCGAACGGAACGACGTCGATACCCTGCGCGATGAGAAGAGGGTGGCGGCCCTGCACTATCACGAATCCTTCGGTTGAATCCGCCAGATCGGCCGGCGCGCACCAAAATTCCACGGCGTACCGAGCGCGCGCCACGAGAGAGTCGAGAACGATGAGCGCTTCGAGACTCTCCGCCAGCTCGTCGCGATGCGGTCGGATTTTCTCGGTCAGCTCGGCGAGGATTCTCTCGACCTCTTCGATCTCCTCACTCTGAAGCTCACGAATCCTGTTGCCAGCCTCGACTGCTGCCGGCGGCTCGACGAACAGAGTTCCTCCGGTCTGCGAAGCATCGTGGACTATTCCACCGACTGTGCTCTGCGCCTCGCGACGCACGGGAATGACGTACCGGCCATTGCGTACGGTGACCGACATGTCCGCCACGCGATGATGCGGCTCGAGTTTCGCCATAGCGCGCTCGAGCAATTTGATCAGCTCGCCCTGTGAGCCCTTCAGCTCGCGGCGGATGCGACGGAGATCGGAGGACGCGCTGTCATTGACTTTGCCTTCCTCGTCGATCGCGTGGGAGATCGCATCTTCGAGTGATTTGTTCGAAGCGAGTGATTGTATCTGTTCGGCCAGAACCGCCGTCACGATCGCACTGGCGCGCTCGCCACGGAGAGACTCGCGCGTCACACGCGAGCTGCGGAGGAGCTTCGCCGACACCAGAAGGTCGGCCCCAATCAGAGATGCTCCCTCGACGCGCAGGCGTGTGAGAGCGGCTCGGGCGTCGGGAACTCCGTGCAAGCTCCATGGATCTTCCGCCGAGATGAGAGCGCGCACAGCGGCGACGCGCGCGTGCTCCCTTTCTATCGCGTCACGGTCCGTTACTGGGCGAAGCTCACTCACCCGTTCCGCGCCGAGTGGCGACGTCGCTCTCTCGGCGATGAGCGCGAGAGTGCGGGGGAACTCGATGACGTTGAGCGCGTGCGCGTTCATAGGTGAAAACAACTTGACGGAGCAGAGAAAGTGGAACCTCGGCGTAGCTTCTCCAAAATGACAAAACCCGAGCTTGCGAAGATCTTCGCGCACTCGGGTTTTGTAATTCTCCGGGACAGCTCTTTCACCCCTGTTTGCTCAGCTCCTCTCGAGCGATGGCGTTGATCGTTCCGCCTTCCGCACGACCTTTGAACTGGGGAAGCACCTTGCCCATGACTGCGCCAATCTGCGTTGCGCCGCCTGCGATTGCCGCCCTTACCGCGGCGCGGAGCTCTTCATCGCTGACCTGCGCGGGGAGGTATTTCTCGAGTGCCGTTGCCTCCGACGTTTCCTTATCGGCGAGGTCTTTCCGATTTCCTTTCGTGTACATCTCTACCGATTCGCGTCTGCGCTTGATCGATTTCCGCAGGACGTCGATCACGTCGGCATCGGTCGGGTCCCGTCTCAGCTCGATCTTCTTGTTCTTGACGTCGGAGAGGATGGTGCCTAGCAGGAGCGTACCAGCCTTGTCCTGGGACTTTCTGGCCGAATTGAGATCGCCCTGAAGGCGGGCGAATAGCTCGGACATTCCCTAGACGTGGCGGGTGCGGCGGTTCTTACGCATGGCCGTGTTCAGCTTGCGCTTTCTGCGCTCGCTCGGCTTCTCGTAATGACGGTGCTTGCGGAGATCGGAGAGGATGCCCGCTTTTTCGCACTTCTTTTTGAAGCGCTTGAGCGCGCGCTCAAAGTTCTCGTCGTCATGGATTATTACTTCCGACAAATTCTACTTCCCCCCTTCGTGGCGTTTGTGGCGCCGGCTCGTGGACAGACCGTTAAACTTAGACGGCGCAGGGGGTTGGGTCAAGCAAATCTCGGCGCTTTAGTGAGGCATTATTGGGTTTAACTGCGACGGGCATTGTTTCCGGTGCGTCGGAGGGGATCGCGGCTTCGGCGACTAGCTCGCTTACACGCTGACCCTGCCCGCAAGCGGGCACCCGCTCGGTCAGCCCACCTGGCGGTGGGCACCCAGCCCGAGTCTCTTGCTACGCGAGACGTCGCCCGCGCCCCGACCCCCTCCGACTCCCCTTTGAGTGCTCAGTCGTGCAGCCTCCCTCTTCGCGCCTCGCACACGGCACCAGCCGCGATTTGCTTGCCCCATCCATGCGACGCCTGCGCGTAGCGCGCCGAGCTACGCTCGGCATCCCCGCGCCCTTAGGGGGAGCAGCCCCAGCGGAATTAAGCATCCTCCGCGAGGCGATGCGGCGCTTCGCGCCGCTGCGGTTGCGAGTCTGTATCGGGAGGCGAGGGATGTCCTCGCAGGCGACGTCCAAGCGAGCGCCCGAGGAGACCCGCGACTGAGCAGAGCGAAGGAGCGCAGTTAGGGGCTCCGACCAGCGAGCGTCGTCGCCGAAGAGGACACACCCGCCGACCCAAACAGTGATGCCTGTCGCAGAGCGCAGCTAGCCAGGCGGCCAGGTCATCGCCCGCCCGCCAAGAAGATGCAAATGCAAGTGATCCACAGACTGCCCGCCGTCTTTACCAGTATTGATCACAGTTCG
>DASZZU010000077.1:0-3821 GCA_035544855.1 Gemmatimonadaceae bacterium
CTGGACCATCGAGCAGTTAATCGGGTCGGCGACGGGAATGGCGGCAGCAACACGAATAGACTGTAGTGCTCCGCGCTCCCGCGTCTGCCAATAGACCGAATCACGCCCGTCATCTCCGGCGGTGAGATACACAAACACGCCTCGATTGCCTGAGCGGAGCCTTTGCGTCACAACATCGCCCATAAACAACTGCCAGTCGTCCTGGTGCGCGATTACGACCACATCAAGGCGCTTTGGTTGATTAGATATTAACCTAATACGGTGGGGCGCAGCGGCCATCCCCAGGAGGACGGCGATCCAAAGTACCGCTGCCAGGCGGATAACGGATTCCACGCGGAGTTTCATGAGGCGAAAGCTACTCAGCTTCGCTCGTCGAGCGAGCCTGACCAATGTGCAAAGCGGGTGCGCATCAGTGCACCCGCTCATAGTTAGCCTCTTATGTAACTGGCGAGGATGCTACGCAGCCTTAACTGCCTGCACCTCGAGGTTGATCTTGATCTCGTTTCCCACCACTACGCCGCCGGTTTCCAGTGCCTGGTTCCAGGTGAGTCCGAAGTCCCGGCGGTCGATCTTTCCAGTTCCGCTGAAGCCGACCCGCTCTCCACCCCAAGGATCCTTGATCTTCCCCTCGAACTGCACGTCCAGAGTCACCGGCTTGGTCACATCCCGAATGGTCAGATCACCAGTCAGCTTGAAGTTCTCTTTGTCACCCTCGATGCGCGTGCTGCGGAACGTGATCTCTGGGTATACCTCAGCGTTGAGGAAATCAGCTGAGCGAAGATGTTGGTCGCGCTGATCCGTCCGCGTGTCGAGGCTCGCTGCTTTTAGCGTAGCTTCGACGGAAGATTTCTTTGGATCCTTTTCGTCGGTGTAGATAGTGCCTACGACATCCGCGATCCGGCCCTTTACGGTCGTAATCATCAGATGCTTTGCGGAAAACTCAACCAGGCTGTGTGTGGGATCGAGTTTCCATGCTGTTCTGGCTCCTGTTGCGGGGGCCACTGTCGCGGGTGCGGTCATTTTATTCCTCGGCGATTTTTCGGTCTGAAGTGTGAGCTAAACCCACTAGCAGCTACTAATGGGACTGGACTTACTATTGATATGCTAGTATACTTTAGTAAGTAGCTTGTGTCAAGCGGCTTATTCTCCAAACTTTCTGATCATGGTCCGGAACGATTCACCTCACCCCGTCTGTTCTCGTTTTCATCGAGCCGTCGAGCTAATCGGCGGAAGGTGGACGGGCGCGATCATCCAGACCCTGCTCCAGGGAAAAACACGGTACGCGCTCATCAAAGCCGCAATCCCCGACATCACCGATCGGATGTTGTCGGAGCGACTTCGTTCCCTCGAGTCGGAAGAGCTCGTGACACGAAAGGTGGTTCCGGAAAGCCCTGTGCGCGTCGAGTACGAGCTCACTGAGAAGGGCAGGTCACTCCAGAACTCATTGCAAGAGATCGGCGCGTGGGCCGAACGTTGGATTCCGCTCGAATCAGAAGAATCCGCGAAGAAAAGTCGTAAAGCTGCCGGCTGACTCTACACGAAAACGGCGAGAACGATCGCTGCGGCAAAAGAGGATGGTCGCCTTTCGACCCGCGTCTCATGCTTGTTGATTGTGCACTCCCGCGACTGCACTTTATCGTCGGCCTCGAGCTGCCGCTCGAGAACTGTTTCTCCTCCCAATAAACCCACGCCACCCGAAAAATGCGTACGCTCCTTTCATCACTTCTGATTTCTGCAACCGGGCTGGCTCTGACGCCCGCTCCCGCCGATACCCCTTTGCGCGGTTTCTTCCCGCAATCGGTTCAAGCCGAGCGAGATCTCGAAGCGCGATTCAAGACGATGCCGGATCCTGCGAGAATGAGAGAAGCGATGCGTCGCCTGAGCGCGCGCCCGCATCACGTCGGCTCCGCGTACGACCGAGACAATGCCGAATGGATTCTCGGTCAGTTCAAGTCCTACGGATGGGATGCCCACATTGAGAATTTCGATGTCCTCTTTCCGACTCCGGTTGAGCGGATCGTGGAACTGGTTTCGCCCACGACATATAAGGCATTGCTCCAGGAGACAGCGCTCCCGGCAGACCCGACATCGAATCAGCAGAAGGAACAACTGCCTTCATACAACGCTTACTCTATCGATGGCGACGTTACCGGTCTGCTCGTTTTCGTGAATTATGGAGTACCGGCTGACTACGATGAGCTCGAGCAGCGTGGAGTGTCGGTCAAGGGCGCCATCGTGATCGCCAAGTACGGCGGATCCTGGCGCGGCATCAAGCCGAAAGTCGCCGCCGAACATGGTGCTATCGGATGTCTCATCTACTCGGATCCGAGAGACGACGGTTATGCGGGCGGAGATGTCTTTCCCGCCGGTCCGATGCGTCCCGCACAAGGAGTGCAGCGCGGTTCAGTCGCCGACATGCCGGTCTATCCCGGAGATCCTCTCACCCCTGGCGTCGGCGCGACTAAAGGGGCGAAGCGTCTCTCAGTCGCTCAAGCACCAACGATTACAAAGATTCCGGTATTGCCGATTTCCTACGGAGACGCACAGCCACTTCTCGCTGCTCTGGGTGGTCCGATCGTTCCGACTTCGTGGCGCGGGGGGCTGCCGATCACGTACCGTTTTGGACCCGGTCCGGCGAAAGTGCATTTGCGCGTCAAGTCCGACTGGAGTCTCAAGACACTCTACGACGTGATCGCGAAATTGCCCGGTACGACTGAGGCGGATCAATGGATCGTCCGCGGCAACCATCATGATGCGTGGGTAAATGGCGCCGCGGATCCGATCTCGGGCCTCGTCGCCGAGTTGGAAGAGGCACGCGCGCTCGGCGCGTTGTACAAGCAAGGATGGCGGCCGAAGCGGACGATCATTTACGCCGCCTGGGATGGCGAGGAGCCTGGACTGCTGGGTTCGACAGAATGGGTTGAGACACATGCCGACGAGCTCAAGGCACATGCCGTCGCCTATCTCAATAGCGACAGCAACGGCAGAGGATACCTGGACATCGAGGGATCGCACTCGCTCGAGAAATTCATCAACGGTGTTGCAATGGATGTGGAAGATCCTGAATCAGGTGCGAGCTCCTGGAAGCGGACTCAGGCTTCGAGAATTCTCAATGGCTCTCCAGAAAGCCGCCGCGAGGCGCGCGACCGTGAAGATCTTCGCATCGGGGCGCTTGGGTCAGGCTCTGACTATTCGTCATTCCTCGATCATCTGGGCGTTGCATCGCTCAATCTCGGATATGGTGGCGAGGATAATGGCGGCATCTATCACTCGATCTACGATGATTTCTACTGGTACACGCATTTCAGCGACACATCGTTTGTCTACGGACGCGCGCTCGCGCAAGCGGCAGGAATTGCGGTGCTCCGCCTGGCGAATGCCGATCTCCTTCCGTTCGCGTTTACGAATCTCGCCGAAACTGTTCAGGGCTACGTGAAAGATCTCCAATCCCTGCGCGACAAGCGCGCGGACCAGATCGCGGAGCGTAACAGGCAGATCGAGGAAGGATTGTTCAAGTTCACGAGCGATCCACGTGATCCGGTAACGGCCCCGCAGCGCCAGCTACCCGCGCCGCAGCTCAACTTTGCACCCTTGCTCAACGCACTCGACTCGTTGAACCACGCTGCATCGCGTTACGACCGTGCATACAACCGCGCGCTGACTGACGGTCGTGCCGCTAACGCGAAGAGCACAAATGAGCGATTGATCCAGGCCGAGCGCGCACTGACGTCTGCGGAAGGGCTCAAAAACAGACCCTGGTACGTACACATGCTCTACGCGCCGGGCTTCTACACCGGTTACGGAGTGAAGACGATACCGGG
>DASZZU010000078.1:0-2742 GCA_035544855.1 Gemmatimonadaceae bacterium
CGGCGAAGCAGGACTTCGACATCGCCGTCGTTGCTACGCCCGCGGAAAATACTCCCGCGGTGGTGAAGCAGGTCGTGCGCGCGGGAATCAAGGCGATTCTCAACTTTGCTCCGGTGCAGTTGTCGGTGCCATCCGACGTCACTGTCAGGAACGTGAATATGGCTATGGAGCTTGAGGGGCTTTCCTTCGCTTTGAGTAATCGGGGGGACTAACTACAGTTCAAAGAAGGCCGTACAACCGAGCGAAACCTTCAGGGCTAACAACCTCCGGCCGCGCAGCGGGATCAATAGCTGACCGTTCGAGCACCAACCGAGCCTCTTCCGCGGACATCCCTCGGACTGTGCGCAGTGCCCTCTGCATCTGCTTACGGCGCTGCCCGAACGCGGCCTGGACGAACGTGCGAAAGCCGGGCAAAGATTCGGCGCTTACCAAAGGAGCGGCACGCGGAGTCAATCTGATCACCGCGGACTCGACCTTGGGCGGCGGCTTGAATGAGCTCGCCGGCACGCTCATCACCTGCTCAGTATTGGCGACTGCCGCGACGTTGACCGACAGCGCACCGTAGCTCTCGGTGCCTTCTTTCGCCGTCATCCTCTCGGCAACTTCGCGCTGCACCAGAAACACCGAGCGCCTCGGGATGGGCGCGTCCAGCGCCTTGAACACGATCGGTGTCGTGATGTAGTACGGCACATTCCCGATCAGCAGAAAGTCCGAACCGGCCAGTGCGTGCAGATCCGTCTCGAGCACATCGCCCTGCACGATCTCGACGTTGGGGCGACCCAGATACTTTTTGCGCAGCTGCTCGGTGAGAGCGCGATCGATCTCCACCGCGACGAGTCGACCGCTTCGCTCCACGAGGATGTCGGTGAGTGAGCCCCGGCCGGGACCGATCTCGACTACCGTGTCGGCGGGAGTGGGGGCAAGCGCATCGACGATTCCCTCGAGGATTCGCGTATCGGAAAGGAAATGCTGCCCGTACTTCTTGAGCACGGGCGGACGACGGGTCCTTCTCCCCCTTCCGTCTTCGCCCGCACCTTCCCGCGGCGCGCGCGCCACGCTCAGCTCCGTGCTACCAGGAGCGTGAGGTCGTCTCTGCTGGGCACACTCCTCGTGTGAACCTCCAGCATCTTGAAGACTCTGTCGACGATCACCTTCGTGTCGTTCTCGCGGTTCTCGCGAATGAGCTCGAGAACCCGCTCTTCGCCGAGGCGCTGGTCGCTTCCGTTTCGCGCGTCACTGACGCCATCGGTAAACAGCACGAGCAGATCCTTTTTTTTCACCCACGACAGCGAGGCTGAGTTCGGAACCTCGTCTACCATGCCAAGCGGCGGATTCACGGCGGCCAGCCTGGTGACCGTTCCCTCCTCGCTGACAACGAATGCATGCGGGTGTCCGGTATTCGCGTACGTGAGCTTCCCCTTCTCCGGATCGATTACTCCGTAAAAGAGGGAGATGTACATCTCCGTCGTCTCCAGCTCTTCACGCAGTGATTTCAGCAGCGCGCCGAGCATCTGGCCCGGATTAACGATATTCTGCGCGTGAATGGCCGACGCGCTCATGGCCAGCGCCATGATGAGCGCGGCACGATACCCGTGACCGGAGACGTCGCCAATCATCACGCCGGTCGCGCCATCGCGCAGCTTGAAGAGCTGATAGAAATCTCCCCCGACGCTCTCGGCAGGTACGACGCGCGCGGTCACTTCCGCTTCCGGCGAGACTCCGTCTGTCGACGGGAGCAGCTTCATCTGAAGGTCGTGCGCGAGACTCATCTCCTGAAGCAGGCGCTGCTGATCGAGGGATGCGGTCACGAGCCGCGCGTTCTGAATCGCGGCTCCGATCTGCGTAGCGATCGCGGTCACGAGCTTCTGATCTCCAGCGGTGAATGGATGGCGTGAGCGGCGATCGGCGAGATTCACTACGCCCAGCGGCTGACCGCCGCTCGGCGTCGTCCACATGATCGGCACCGAGAGCATCTCGCCGCGGCCATAGGGGGATTCTTTCCCGAAGGTGACGCCCTTCCCCACCACGATGAGCGGATGCTGCGTACGGAACACGCGGGCCGACACGCTGCTCGCATCGTCCGCGCTGATGGGCGGAATCTCCGATTTGGGCACGCCGAGTGCGGCCACTGCATGGAGAGTGTTGGTGCGCGCGTCGTGGACGAGAATCGATGCGACCCGCGCGCCGACGGTCTCGGAGATCTCCGTAAGAATTGTCGCCGCCGCATCTTCGAGCGTGACGGTGCGGCCGAGTATCTCACCGATCGTATAGAGGAGGTTGATCTCCTCGTATCTCTCGGCCAGCTCGATGGCGGCATGCTCGACTTCCAGCGCAGCCTGGGTGAATTGCGAGACGACCGGCATGAGCAGCTTGATATGGCGCTCTTCGGGCGAGTACCCCGGGTCGCACGGCCCGACGGTGAGCCAGATTTTCTTGACCGACGGGACGCGCGTCACGAGCTGCGTTCCGAAGTTGGTGGGGACCGACTGGCCGGGCTCGTCCGGCAACACGTCCGGCATCTGCACCTTCGGGCTCGACCGCGCGATCACGGTTGGTGCGGAGCGTCCATCGCTCCCCCACACGGCAGCCTCACAGTGCGTCCCTTCGCGAAACGCAATGAGGACCGCCTCGAGCTCTTTCACTCGCGGTGCAACGTCAGTCGGACGACGTTCCCCTTGTGGCGAAAGCTCTCCACGCGGTCCATCAGTCTTCGCATGAGAAAGAGTCCCCTGCCTTCTTCCT
>DASZZU010000079.1:0-45526 GCA_035544855.1 Gemmatimonadaceae bacterium
GGCGGGATCTGGCGCATCGGGATCGTCGACGATGAGAGCGAAGCTCCGCGTTCCATCCGGCGGGTCGGACCACTCCAATGGCGGAGAGATGTCGGCGCCCTCGCAGGTGTATTTGGACGGAATGGGCCCGTTGGGAGCGAAAGCGGGTGACGAAAGTTTGAATGGCATCGAGCGTAGACCTTGGGTGGTTTGGTGAAGTTGCTGCGCACTGTCGCTCGCGATCGCGAGTGTGTCGGCTGGTGCGGAGCGACTGGACTTATCGCAGGCAGCGATCGCGAGTGGTAGAGCGCCGATTCCGAGAAGTCGTCCGAGTGTCATCAGAACAATCCTTGTGGATAGCCGGATTGCGCTGCAGCATTCGCGCCCTCGGCGACGCAAACGTCCGTCCGCAACTGGGCAGATCGCGCTGTTCATAGCTGTCGCGAAGCTGTCTTCCGACAAATCGGGCGACGTAACGGGCACTTAACTTCCCGTCGTCATGCCGGGGAATCCCCTCACCGCTTAGAAAGCAACATTCCCCCCTTTCTGCGTTCCTCCCATTTACCGCAAGTCGTCTTATAAGCGTGAATGACGTGTTTGTCACCGCGCCGATTGGCCCCCCCCTTGCGCCAACGGTTCCACGATAACGGAGGAAAAATGAATGTCCGTTTCCTGCAAAATATGAAGCCGCTCGCCGGCGTTGTTTTGGTCAGTGCCATTGCAGCATGCTCGGGTGACCTTACCGGGTCGAACCTGCATCCGGTGAAGCTGTCCGTCACCAGTAGCGTATTGTCGGCACCAGTGTCGTCGTCCGCGATGCAATCGAATCTCACGGTTGGCACAGCGGGCAATTTCACGATCACGAAGGTTCAGGTGGTGATGGACAAGATCGAGCTCAATGACGGCGAAACCACCAACTGCGTCGACGAGATCGAAGCTGCCGGCGACGATCACGCTACAGTGGGCGCCGAGTGCGAAGATGTTTCGCGCGATCCGGTGCTGGTAGACATACCGGTTGACGGAACGCTCAAGGCCTCGCTCAATGTTCCGCTTGCGGCTGGTAGTTACAGCAAGCTCGAAGCGAAGCTGGAGCCGGCCGGAGTCGGCGCAACCGCTTTCAACGCCGCCAACACGAGTCTGGTTGGAAAGAGCGTTCGGGTCGAAGGCACTTACGGAAGTGCGGCTACGCCTTTCGTCTTTACTTCATCGGTAAGAGCAGGGCTTGAGATGTCGTTCAATCCGCCGCTCGTGATCGATGCGACGACCACTAATGCGACGGTCAGCATCGACGTTGCGAAGTGGTTCCTGGACAGCTCGAATAACGTGATAGACCCGAGCACCGCGACGCCGGGAAGCGCCGCTCTTCAGCAGATCGAAGACAACATCCGCCGTTCGTTCCATGCATTCGAGGACGACGCGGAGTCGGGAGTTGACGATCACAGCGGTCACCACTAGAAATCGTCAGACAGAGAAGCAGTGATAGGGAGACGGGGGCGTCGAAAGATGCCCCCGTTTTCTTTTTGATTACGGTCAGCGCCGGATTCGTGTGACGATCTTCTGACGCATGGTGGTTATCAATTGTGGACTGAAAGCCCAAGGAGATGACATGACAGATCTCAAACCTTCCAAAGGCCTGCGCAATGCGTGCTGCACTATCGCGATGATTTCGCTGACAGGCTGCGTAGGGGCACATGCTGCCAAAGTCCACGCCCGAACGGTGAGGCCGCCGCACAGTGCTGTGGGGTCGGACTCTGCGCGGCATCAAACTCCCGCGGTGCCCGAGCCCAAACCGTTGGTGGGTGAACTGATGGCGTAGTCGACGATCCAGAGAAGACGAGGGATCATAGCAGACCGAAGAGGATGGCTATAGCTTCTCTCGCGGTTGCACAACCGTCCCCAACCGCGTGGTTGCGCGCACGGACTGCGATGACAGACAAATCCAGTACCGATAACTCCCGGGACGTCAACGGGGAAAAGTCGCCGGCAATCACCCGGCGCGATGCAATCGTTGCCGCGGGAGCGGCCCTACTCGCGACCGGCGTTCCGCTGCCTGGCCAGATACCCGGGCGATCATCGCCTGTCATTCCTCCCGACCCCACCAAAGTGCAGGGCATGGTTCCGACGGATCTGGGCCAGCGCTCGACTTTCGAGAAGCCGCGGCGTTTCGTATTCCGCGCACTGCCCTCCGGTGAGTCGGGAGCGCCTCTTCAGGATCTTCGCGGAATCATCACCCCTTCCGATCTGCATTTCGAAAGGCATCACGGTGGAATTCCGACGATCGACCCGAAGAAATACACGTTGCTAGTTCACGGGATGTGCGAGCGGCCGCTCAAATTCACCCTCGACGATTTGAAGCGCTTCCCATCGGTGAGCCGCATTCATTTTATCGAGTGCTCCGGCAATGGAGTAGGTCTGGGCCCGCGTACGGATCGGAAGCAGACTCCTCAGCAGACCGACGGCCTGCTCAGCACGAGCGAATGGACCGGTGTACCGCTCGCCTTGTTGTTCAAGGAGGTCGGCATCTCGCCCGATGCCAAGTGGTTTCTCGCCGAAGGAAGTGACGCGGCGCGGATGACGCGCAGCATTCCGGTTGAGAAGGCATTCGACGATGCTATGATCGCATACAGCCAGAACGGCGAAGCGATTCGGCCTGAGCAGGGATATCCGGCCCGCCTTCTTCTCCCCGGCTGGGAGGGAAACAGCAACGTGAAATGGATCCAGCGCATCGAGATCGGCGACAGACCATGGATGACACGCGAGGAGACGTCGAAATACACCGACCCACTCGCCGACGGTACAGCGCGCCAATTCAGCTTCGTGATGGACTGCAAGTCGCTCATCACTTTCCCCGCATATCCGAACGTTCTCTCACCAGGGTGGTGGGACGTCACCGGTTTGGCGTGGAGCGGTCGCGGGAAGGTCACGCGAGTCGAAGTAAGCACCGATCGCGGAAGGTCGTGGGAAGACGCGGAGCTCCAGCCCACGGTGCTCTCTAAGTGCACGACGCGATTCCGATATTTGTGGAAGTACAACGGCGGCGAAGCTTACCTGATGAGCCGAGCGACCGATGAAACTGGATACGTCCAACCGACACGTGCCGAGCTCGTCGCGGCTCGGGGCCCGGGACTCTTTATCACAACAACGACATCCGATGCTGGAAGGTCGAGTTGGACGGCCACGTTTTTTTCGACACGGAGCTTTGAGGATGCGACCCCGACGCGCGATCGCGTTGAGTGTGCTCGTGGTGGCCGGAGTCGCGGCAGCAGCTCGACCCTTCCGTCATCAGCGGCAATATCCGCCGAGGTTCGGTTTCGGCGGGACCGCCACCACGGAAGATATCCGGAAGGCCGATACCGACGTCCGTCCCGACGGTCACGGGCTTCCGGGTGACAGCGGAACCGTCGCGGCTGGAGAGGCCGTCTATAAACAGCGTTGCGTCGCATGTCATGGCGCGACCGGAGTCGAAGGACCGTTCAACAAGCTGGTAGGCCGAATGCCCGGCGACAGCTTCAACTTCGCGCGCGACCCGAAGCTCCTCCCGCTTCGCACGATCGGCAGCTACTGGCCCTACGCGACGACGTTGTACGATTATATGAATCGCGCGATGCCTTTCGACTCGCCCGGCTCACTCAAACCGCGCGAGGTGTACAGCGTCGTCGCCTATCTGTTGAACCGCAATGGAATCATTTCGGCGAATGCAGTGATGAACGAGCGTACGCTCCCGGCGGTGGTGATGCCCTCGCGGAACAAGTTCGTGCCCGACAACCGTCGTGGAGGGCGCGAAATCAGGTGATTCTCAGAGGGATGGAATCCGCCATACTCGAAATCAGTGTTTGACGAAGTCTGTGACGTTATCCAGTCTCTGACGCCGTTCCTCATTCCGAAGGCGGTACGCTGCGGCCAACCTCGCTGCGCTGTTTTGAACGTCCGCCAATAGTATCGAAGCTCTCTGGCGCCCTCCGCCAACAATCCGCCGCCAGGAAACGCGAAAGAGCATCCGTTCTGAGGACTTTCTGACATCCCTCACTTAGCGTCACGCGAAATCCGTCTATAATCATTCTCGCGCGTGTTCCCGTCGTGAGGCAACCTGATAGACGTAGTCTGTGATTGGACTAACCCGGTCTCGCTCGGCCTACCATCTGACGTGATAGGGAATCGACCCTTCAGTGATAGAGAATCGACCTTACTGTAATTCAAGAACGACCCTTGTATGGGGAGTTCTCTTTTTCGTCAGTAATAGGAATCATCACATCGCGCACGCCACGGTCTATGAAAAACTGTGCTGGGCAGCAATGCCGTCCGAAATTCGTGGTTCGACCGTTCCTCCCGCTCGCCGATCGCTCCCCTCTTTCCCGGTTGAGGAAATGTGATTCAGGTTGCATCCAACGAAACGCTTTCGCTTGCAACCGGAGTCACGCGGGAGTACTTGTTGCACCACAAGGTGTGTCCCAAGGCAATCGACGCCTCCGGAGCGCTTGTAGTCGCGACTGCCCCAGAGGCGCTTCGCGAAGCGATCGGTGAGTTAGCCGCGGCCTACAAACGGCTTGTCATCATCGATGAAGTCTCCATTGCAGAAGTCGAACGACTCATCGAACGGTTGACGACTCAGTCGGATCGATCGATCGAGTTGGCAAGCGCCGATGCATATGCCGACGATCTCACAACCGACGTGCGAGACCTGGCGAATCAGCCACCGGTGGTGCGCTACGTCAACCTGCTCGTGCGCGATGCGTACGACGCAGGCGCCAGTGATATTCACCTCGAGGCGCAGCGCACAGGGTTATCGGCGCGATTCCGGCTGGACGGAGTACTCACCACTGCACCGGCGCCTCCGCCGAACATGCACCACGCGGTAGTGTCGCGGGTGAAGCTCCTCGCCGAACTGGACATCGCCGAGCGGCGCAAGCCACAGGATGGGCGCATCCGCGTGCGACTCGAATCGCGAGAGCTCGACATGCGCGTTTCGACAGTGCCAACGGTTTTTGGCGAAAGCGTCGTGCTGCGACTCCTTGACCGCGGCGGTCGGCCCGTCGGGCTCCAGGAGCTTGGAATGCCGTCCGATGTTCTCGACGGTGTTACGCGCCTTGCAAAACGACCACATGGTCTTGTGCTCGTCACCGGGCCCACAGGCTCTGGAAAAACGACGACGCTCTACGCTGCGCTGCAAAGCCGCGACGCGTCGGCGGAGAAGATCGTAACGGTGGAGGACCCAGTGGAGTATCAGCTTGCTGGAGTGACACAGGTGCCCGTGCACCGGCACGCAGGCGTGACATTCGGCTCGGCGCTCAGGTCGATTCTGCGTCAGGATCCCGATGTCGTGATGATCGGTGAGATGAGGGATTCCGAGACGGCAGAGATCGCGGTGCAGGCGGCCATGACGGGGCATTTGGTGTTCTCAACACTGCATACGAATGACGCGATCGGGGCAATTCCACGCCTGCTTGATCTTGGAGTGCCTGAGTATCTCGTCGCCGCAACCGTTGAGGGAGTCATCGCACAGAGACTAGTCCGCACCGTGTGCGCAGACTGTCGGGGAGATGGGTGTAAGGCGTGCCGCAACACAGGGTACCGAGGCCGCGTCGGGGTTTTCGAATTGGTGTCGATGAACGACGAATTGCGCGATGCGGTGACACTTCGAGCATCTCGCGACACGCTGAGGCGACTGGCCACTGATGCGGGGATGCGTCCCATGAATGAGGATGCTTTTGCCAAGGTTCGCGCCGGGCTTACGACTACAGAGGAGATACGCCGTGTCCTTGCTGCGTGATGTATCAGGTCAGCTACATGAAGGCACTCGGTCTGTTCGTAGGCGCGCGTTCACGCTGATCGAGCTGATCGTCGTGATCGCGATCATTGCCACGTTGGCCGCAGTTGTGGCACCGGCAATCTTTCAAAACGTGGGCGATGCGAAAACGAGCGCCGCGAAAAGCCAGGTCGAAATGCTCGGACTCGCCTTGAATGCATACCGACTGGACAACGATCGGTTTCCGACCTCTGACCAGGGGCTCGAGGCGCTCAGGACGATGCCGGCCGCCGGCGATATTCCGCGCAATTGGCGCGGCCCGTACTTGACGCGTGTCGTACCGACTGATCCCTGGGTCCGCGCGTACGTCTATGTATCGCCCGGGATACGCAATCCGAAGTCGTACGATCTGTACACGCTTGGACGCGACGGAAACCCAGGTGGGAGCGACGAAGATTCGGACGTGACATCGTGGGGCGGCCCGATTGGGCCGTGATCGAGTCGAATCTGACATCCACTACCTATAGGTATAGCGCCGTACTCCCCGATGGGTCGCGAACATCCGGAAGCGTCTTCGCGGAGTCACGCGATCAGGCGTTGGTTTCGTTGCAAGATCGCGGTTGGTATCCGGTCAAAGTCGGGGCGGCAACCCGTCTGGCGCAGGGGAAGCGCACAATCCCACTCGGCGATCTCGCGCTCGGACTCCGGGTGCTGGCCACGCTGCTAGACGCCGGTCTCTCAGTAAAGAAGACGCTAACGGCTTTCGACGATCTGGCGCCGGAGAGCTGGGGAGCTGGGCTTGCCCCAATGCGCGATGCAGTGCGGGACGGAAAAACGCTGGCAGATGCACTTGCTTCATCACCGCTCAAAGTACCGCCGGTTGTCATTGGAATCATCCACGCAGGCGAGGCTGGCTCGGGCATAGCGCCGGCCGTGCTGCGCGCGGCGGAAATCATCGAGCGAAGCACGGCGACTCGCGCCGCAATACGTGGGGCGCTGGCGTACCCAGCCCTCCTCGCTATCGCTGGCAGTCTGTCGATGGCGCTCCTCGTTGGGGTAGTGCTCCCACGCTTCGCCGCAATCCTGACTGGGCTAAATCAGACGCTTCCGCGGACGACTCGGATCGTACTCGGGGCTGCCGCAGTCATGCGTATAGCAGCAATTCCAGCTTTGATCTGCGCAGCAGGTCTACTCGTAGCATGGATGTTCTGGACCAAGACAGAACGCGGTCGCGCGGAATGGCACGCGTTTCTGTTCGCTTTGCCATTTGTCGGGGATCTGCGCAGGAGCGCCGCGACGTCACGTGCAGCAGCGGCGCTTGCCTCACTCCTCGAAAGTGGCGTTCCGCTTGCGAGCGCGCTGCCGTACGCGGCTCGCGCGTCAGGTGACGCGGCCGAAGAGGCGATGCTCTCGGCAGCTCGCGAGCTAATCGTGCATGGTGAGAGGCCGAGTATCGCGTTCAAGCGCACTGGCTCGCTCACATCAACGGCAGTGCGGCTCGTGCGGGCCGGCGAAGAGAGCGGGCGCCTCGCGCGCATGCTTGACCATGCCGCATTGCTCGAGGCAACCAGAACAGAGGAGACAATCCGCGAAGCGGTGCGACTCCTCGAGCCCGCGCTCATCCTGGCATTCGGTGGCGCGGTTGCGCTCGTAGCCGCGGCTTTGCTTCAGGCGATTTACTCAGTCCGACCCGGATGAGCAAAAACGCGCTGCGTCGATCTGCGCAATGTGGGCAACCCGGAATGGCGTTGCTCGAGGTCATCGTCGCAATGACGATCCTCGTGATCGCTGCGTTGTCGACGGTTGCGTGGATCAGTCAAGCCTCAGATGCAGTCGTGCGCGCCAACGCGGTCGCCGCCGAAACCGACGCAGCAAGCGACTACCTCGATCGAATTGCGCTCTGGACAAGTGAAGATCTCGATCGACACCTCGGTCCTCGGCGGGAAGGAGTCTGGACGGTCACTGTCGAACGTGGGACACCGGCGCTGTACATCGTGACGATTCTCGACGGAGAACATTCGCGCACGATTCTTCGAACTGTGCTCTACCGTCCTGAGGTACCACATGTCATTTCCTAGGCGAAGGGGCTTCACGATTCTCGAGCTTATGGTGGCGCTGGCGCTATCAGCGGGCGTATTGCTCGCGGGCCGCGCGTTGACCGAACAGGTTGCCGCGGTCGGTGACACGATTGCCACCAACGCAGCGATTGCTGATTCCTCGCGGGTTCGAGCACGATCTCTCCGCGCAATTGTACGGAACATCGCCATCGGGGCCGATTCCTTGAGCAACTTCTCCGGCGACGCGCGCACCGCGAAATTCGTTTCGTGGTGCACCGGCGGCGACGTACTCAGGGAACGCTGCGCCGTTACGCTTACGGTTGACTCCGTCGTCACGCTCACGGATTCATCGGCCTCCCTTGTTCTTCTCCGCGACACTGTGCCCGGCGTTCTTCGCTACCTTGGCGATCCGCGCGATGGAGGACACTGGTATCGATCATGGGGCCCGGGAATTGTTCTGCCCATCGCGATCGGGATCGTCTTCCGTGCTGACACTACGGTACTCCGCGTCGGAGATCGCGGATGACGACGCCATCACTCTCTACACGGCGCGGATTTGCCCTTCTGGCTGTGCTATGGATCATCATAGCACTCGGAGTGCTTGCGATCACGGTTTCTCGCGTTACCTATCGCGCTCTCGCGGGTGCTCAGGGGGAGAAGGATCGGGTAACCGGGCGCTGGAGTGCAGAGGGGTGCATCGCGCGCCTTCGGGCAGTGAGCGACGCAGTGCTTGGCGAGGATCCGTACCGTGCCAGGGACAGATGGCAAAAGCTGGATTCCATTGTCGGAGTGGATAGCGCTTCGTCTCTGACGGGATGCGACGTCACAATTCGGCTGGATGGAAGACCGGTCATAGCGCGTGCGACGGCGGTAGAACTCGATTCGCTGCCTGGCATGACGCCAGAAGCGGTGGCGAAGATCTTACAACTGCGTGCGATTCGCCCGCTGACCGATCTCCTGCCGGTAGCCGCGTCACTCTCGCCCGACGCACGGGCGGTCTTTGACGCCTCTTACCAAGAGCTCTCGCGACGCCTCGCTACTGAGCCTGACGCGTGGGTCGTGCGGTCGCAGGCACATCTCGGCGTGCCACCAACTCCGGTAAACGTAGAAGCACGGTTCGTCCGGGCAGGAACGCGCGCGGCGCTGGTTCGCTGGATCGAGTGGTAGTTCGATGACTACGCGCATTGGAATCGGAATTTCGGCGGACAGCGTGTGCGCAATCATGGCGCGTGGTCAACACGTCGAGTGGAGTGGCATCGATATCATCGATGACCTTGGACTCGATGCGGCGCTCACGAGAGTACTGGGCAACCTACCCAAGGTCTCGTGGCCCAAGCCGCGCGTACACGCCGGCGTGACTACCGAACATGCATACATCAAGACCATTCACGCGCTTCCGCAAACGCGCGATGCGCGCACCCTTAACCGCATTGTAGCTGCTTCGCCGGGTCGATTCTTCGTGCTTCCATCTGGTGCTTCGACGGTAACAGGGGTCCGGATGCTGGAAGATGGTGCTGCTCGAGCGGCGATCGTAAGTAACGACGTAATCGCTCTGATACAGAATGCATGTTCGGCGAGAGGGCTCAAGCTTGCTCGGGTAGTCCCCGGTGAAATCGCACTGTCATCCTTGGCAGAGGACGAACTACTGGATCCGTGCGCGCTCGGCCTCGGCGCGATCCGTCTCGATCGCCGCGAACCAATTGTTATCCGACCTCTACGTGCGACGCAGGCGGAGCGTACGGTAGCAGGGCCGCGAATGGCGCTAGCTGCGAGCATCGCCGTGACGGCGGTCATGGTGGCGATGACCCTTCCCACACTCGTGGCAAAAGGGCACGCGTCCAGGGCGCAGCACGAGATCGCCTCGCTGAGCCCGGCCCGTGCCCGGGCGCTGACCGCCGAGCGCCGGCTCACCGAAGTCGCTCTAATGCTGAAAGGAGCCTCGGAGTTCGAGCGGGGGCGGATTTCAGTGACGTGGCTCCTCGGCCAGCTAGTCAACGGATTGCCAGCGAATGCGGCGATCGTATCACTCAAAGTGGATAGCGCAGCCGTGACACTGAGCGCGCTCTCGACTCGTGCGACGGACGTCGTGCGTGGCATTCAGGACATGCCGGGCGCATCGAACGTAGAAATGATCGGCCCGATTACGTACGAAAGCGCACCCGCGAGTCTTAACGCGGGTGTCAGCTCGGGTGTGACAGGACCTGGCCTGGAGCGGGTGACCGTACGGTTTCGCCTAGCGCCTGATCCCGCCGACATTCGCACTCCCTTGGTTAGCGAGCAAGGAGAGGTGAAATGATTGAATTCCGGGTCAGTGCACGCGATCGCAAGACTCTGATCATCGGCGGCATAGCCGTTCTGTCTTTGCTGGTGATCGGACGTGGAGCGCCGGCGTGGTACCGGTGGCGCAGCAATGCCGCGGTATCCACCAGAGTTGTGCTCGTCGACGCCTCGGAAGCGACGGGGAGTGTAAGCCGATCGCTAGAAGTCGACGCAGCTGTCAGGCGCGCGGAAGTGAAGAGGATGGAAGTATCGCCGGCGTTTATCAATGGATCCGGAGTAGCTGCGGCTGCTGCCACTCTGGCATCCGTTGTGAGCGACGCCGCGACAACCAATGGCTTACGGCTGGGGGCGGTCCAAGCGAGTGGTGATTCGGCAGGTGTAAAGAGCGGTGGCCTTGTCCATCTGCGCGTGCGCGGCGACGCAACGGGCGACGTAACAGCGGTGACCCGTTTCCTCGCCGCGCTCGAAGGTGGTGTGCCGCTCATTGCGGTGCGTGAGGTATCGGTGACTCAAGGTGAGCCCAACGCATCTGCAGACCGGCCGGAGTCACTTCACGTTGAATTCTCCCTTGAAGCGCTTGCACACCTCGGTCCTGTGGAAGAGCGCCCATGAAGCCCTGGATGCTCGAGCGACTGTTATGGACAATTGCGTTGAGTGCGGGCGCGACGACGGGCGGTCAAATGCTCCTTAGCTCAAAACCATCTTTCCTGAACGAGGCCCGACTGCCCTCAATGACCGGAGTGCTGATGTATGATCCGGCCCAACTCAGGGAAGCGGCGGACAGCGTGGTGGCGACTGATTTATTTCGCCTGGATCGCCATCCGTCGAGACTAGGGCTCGGCTCACCGGCAATAGCATTGCCTCCTGTCGGCATAGCGACCCCATTCCGTCTGGAATTGAGCGGCGTCAGCGGGGGGCCGCCCTGGCGCGCAATCGTCTCCGGCATTCCAGGGCACGATGGCGGCGTGGTGGTAAAGGCCGGCGATACTCTAGGCGGGATCAGAGTCCGAACAATCAGACGTGACACCATGATCGTGCAAATGAAAGACAGCACAATGACCTTCATACTAAAACGATGAACCTATATAAGACTTGGGCGCCGGCGGTTACGCTGCTGATGCTCGCGAGCACTCTTACAGCCCAAACGCCGGTCGACACTGTGTCCATCCGTCTGATCGACGCCGATCTGCGCGCGGCGGTTCAGTTGCTAAGTCAGTATATCGACCGGCCGGTAATTATCACCAATGTCCCGACTACAAAGGTCACGATCGAGACGCCCAGAGCCGTACGAAGGAGCGATGTTCTCGGATTGCTACGTGCGACGCTCGAAAGCCAGAATCTGGAGCTCGTTGTGGACACGTCCGCTGGTCCAAGCGGACCCTATAGGATTCAGCAACGGGAAGTCCGCGCTCCGCAGTCCTACGACCCCATGGCAGGTCGGCGGAATCGCGGTGACATGCGACTCTATGTGCTTCGCCTGCGTCACGCGCGCGCATCGGACGTCGCCGCGACGGTAAACGCACTCTACGGCAAAGCCTCCGCATTTGGCGAACAAAGCGCGCCGCCACCGACGCTGGCGCAGCAGTTACAGCAGAATCAAGTGCCGCCACTTGGCGCTCAGGCACAATCGGCGGCGGCCATCTCCGGTCACGATGCAACGCTATCAGGAGAGACAACCATCATTCCAGATGCGAGCACGAACAGTCTGTTGGTTCGCGCGTCGCAGAGCGACTACGAGCTGATCGCCGCTGCGGTCAAGGAGCTGGACATCAGGCCGTTACAGGTCTTGATCCAGGTGCTCATCGCCGAGGTCCGACGCGATCGTTCTCTGACGTTTGGCGTCGATGTCACGCTTCCGTCAGCAAGTCTGCCTGGTCATCCCAACACTACTTTTGAAGGATCGCAGCAAGGGCTCGGCGGAATAGGCGACGCCATATTGCGCGTCGTTGGAATCGGCGGCGACAAAGATCTTGCTGTCACACTCAGCGCGGCCGCGGCGCGGGGCGACGTAACGATAGTGAGCCGCCCCACCGTGATTGCCGTGAACAACGAGAGAGCGGAAATCAGCGTAGGAAGCCAGCGACCATTCATACAGGTATCACGGTCTCTTCCCACCGATGCCCCGTCGCGCGATCAGGTGGTGCAATACAAAGACGTGGGTACAAAACTGAGCGTGCGTCCGACAATCAGCGCCGACGGCTACGTCATGCTGCAGGTCACGCAGGAAGTAAGCGCCGCAACGACCGAGACCCAGTTCGATGCGCCGGTCATCTCCACACGAAGCGTTCAAACACAGCTCCTTCTCAAGGATGGTCAAACAGTGATCCTCGGCGGTTTGAGCGACCGGCAGCGCGATGTTTCGCAGCAAGGTGTGCCAATACTGTCGAGCATTCCCCTGATCGGTGGGCTCTTTGGCCGGGTTAGCAGGCGGACGACTGAGACAGAGCTGTTCCTCTTCATAACACCGAGGATAATCGCAGATGACGCGGAGGCCGACGCCGTTACAAAACCGGCGCAGGACCGCGCCAAGGTAAAGGAGCAGCAATGACGGCGACCGAGCTTGAGCAGGTAATCGTCGGGTGCTCCACGACAATTCGCCGGCTCCGTGAGTGCGTATTGCGCATAGGGCCGACACACACACCAGTATTGCTCCAAGGTCCTTCGGGTGTCGGCAAAGAAGTGGTTGCACGAGCGATACATGCGGCCAGTGCACGGCGCGGCAAGTTCGTCCCTGCCAATGTGAATGCCTTTCAGCCCGCGTTGTTCGAGAGCGAAATGTTCGGTCATGTCCGCGGCGCGTTCAGTGGTGCCGTCCGAGATCGAGAAGGGATGTTGCGGCGAGCCGATGGCGGGACAGCGTTTCTCGACGAAGTGGGGGAACTGCCAGCCGCACTGCAGGCAAAGCTGTTACGAGCGGTCGAAACTCGTGACGTGTGGCCAGTGGGATCAGACCACAAATATCATGCGGACTTCAGACTGATCGCTGCAACGAACGTTGATTTGGCGGAACGCGTTAGAGACGGCCGGTTCAGGCTCGACCTGTTTCACCGCTTGGGGGGAAGGATGCTCGTGATCGCGCCCTTGAACGAGCGGCTGGAAGATGTTCCACTCCTTGTCGACCACTTGTTGGCTCGCGTTGCCCCCGAATATGTGGCGACCCACGGCACGATAGCACGGTGCGCGATGGAGTTATTAAAAAGATATCCGTGGCCCGGCAACGTGCGCCAATTGAGCAACGTACTGGAATCTGCCGTGACGGAAGCGTCCGGAGGGAGAGTGACGGAGATTCACGTACGAGAGGTATTGATAGGTGGGGATACAGCCACGCTTCCGCAACAGGCGTATTCGAAGGAGACGGATTACCTGCGAGCCAAACTCCTCGATTTAGTCGGGACGCATCAAGGCGACGCAGAAGCCATAGCGGTCGCGATGGGAGTAAGTCGCGCCACGATCTACCGACACCTGCGGCGGTTGGGGGTGCGCACTGGTAAGCGGAAGGTGTGGAGTCTTCCGGATGACCGTCCGGCCACCAACGAACCCGACAAAATCTCAATAATCTCACATGTCTCACCCACGACTGAGAATTTCTAGCGACAATTGAGACTAGTGCAGGACGACAATTCCAAAAGTGCTGTGGCGGCAATGAGTTAGCAGTAACGATGTATTGGCCTCGGGTGTGCTTTGCGACAGTCTTGCGCGCGACACGCGCGTTTGGATGTGTCAGACCTCAACCACCCGTCGCTATGACTCTCTTCGCTCGTTTCGCCCGCGTTGCCATCGGCTGCATTTGCGTTGTGTCCCTCGCGTCAGACTTGGGAGGTCAGGGGTATAAGGCGATGCCGAGCATAGCCGGCCGCACCGCTCCGCGTTTCCTTGAGGGCCCTCGAGCGATTCGCGTGTCGATACCGAGCCACTTCCCAACTGTTGACTGGAGCATGAACAACCCCGCCCTTCAGAGTCCCGCACTCTGCGCGGTGTCGTGCTTCGCGGCGACCTACAGTTTCAGCACTATTCCCTATTACAGCCTCGATCAGGCGCGCAGCGTAACACTCGTGTACAACGGGGACCAAGCGGCTCCGAGACCGTTCATCTATGCTGACGTGGATGATGGCTATGACGGGACGTCAGTAGCTCAGTACACGATGTCGGCAACGCTGAATGGAACCGCTGTGACTTTTCTCAATGGACAAACCGTCGTCACATTCCCCGGCCCAGGGTACTCGGGGACAACAGTAAGGCTCGCCGGGCAGTTCGACGCAAGAAGCTATTCTACGGACGTATACCCTCTAGTAATCACAGTGCGAGTGACCTATACGGACAACGTAGTTGTGACCAAAACAGGGAGTACGCAGATCATGATCCTGAACGAGTCAGGATCTCAGATCGCCAAGGGCTGGACGGTTGCGGGGCTTCAACGGCTGCGTACAACAACGAGCCCTGGCTACATGATCACCAATGGCGACGGGAGCGCGACTCGGTTCAGTGGGCTCGGAGCGGTGGCCGCTGACTACACGACGTTAACGTACGACTCGCCGTCAGGGACCTATACCAGAACCTATCCGGACGCGTCGCGCGCACTTTTCAACGTCTACGGGACGCAGATATCGATCATCGCGGCGAATGGTCTTACCACATCCTATGGGTACGACGGCAACGGACGCCTTCAGGACATCAGGGATCCATACCGAAAACAACCCAACGGTAGTGTGACTTCAATCGGGCTCTATTACGGTACCAACGGTCTCGGAGGGACAGTGGAGCCGGGGCCGGACGGCACGCAGTGGATGGGCCGCACAACGGGGATCGTGGTAGATGGAAACCGGTGCTTGGTAAGCGCTGAAGACCCGGATCACGTGTTGACGACGTTCACTTGTGACGCAAACGGCCGGCTCTCGACAATCACGGATCGAAGGGGAGGGGTTACAACCCTTGTTTACGATCCGACCTCCTGGAAGCTCTCGCAGATAATCGAACCGCAAATTGCTGTGGATGCCGGCGGCGGTGGGACCACTTTGGTCAATCCCGTTGCTAGCTACAGTCCGTGGCAAACACAAACCCCTGCGATAGTCTCGTCCATTTCCGGAAGCGTGACTGATCCTGCTGGCCGAGTGACGAGGTTCGTGCCCAACAGATTCGGCCAGGGAACCGACATCACAGATCCCGCTGGTATGCACACCATGACGACCTATTCTGGTGCTCTTCCGAAAACCATCACATATCCCAACGGAGCGATTGACACTCTGGGGTACGACGCTTCCGGTCGGGTAACCAAATCCCATCTTTCTGGGGGATATGTAACGACGTACACCTATACAGCTGGGGGATTACTCGCTACAGTCGGCGGTCCCGGATCTCGCGCCGAGACGCGGACTTACGTCAATAACCAATTGACTAGCATCAGCTTGGGAGGCTCTCAGCCTCAGACGTTGAACTATTCATACGATCCGGCGACGCAACGCGTTTCTTCGATGTGGGATAATCCCGGACACAAAACGAGCTACATCTACGACCCGAGATTCGGAAATGTTCAGCAGACGACGATACCGGGAAACCGGACGACGACCAAGGCCTTCGATGCGATCGGACGAGACTCGGTTACTACCTCACCCCAAATCGCTCCGCAGACAACCCTCTATGACATTGTAAATAGGCCCATTAGCAGTTCCGGCGGTGGAAGTACAATCAGCCTAGGCTATGACCAACTCTATCAAACGGATGTGTACGACGCGAACGGGAACCATTACCACGCTGATTACAACGCGCTCGGTTGGCCAACCCGGGCTTGCGATGCGTCTAGCCTATGCAGTACCACGCGGTACGACGCTAGCGGGGCGGTGACCAGTACAACGAACAGACGCAATCAGATCCAAACGCTCACTCGGGATGGCGCGGGACGTCTTACTTCTCAGAGCGGTGCTGGAACTCTTACCAACAATTACAGCTATTCGTCAAACGGGCGAATAACGGTGGCGTGGAACGCAGTCCAACGGGACTCGATCTTCGTGGACCCCGGGTCCCTTACATTGCCCGCTACTGATTCAGTCGTTACCTGGGTGCGGGATTCAATCTTAGGCGATAAACGTTTTCGTATTTTTCACAGGCCCGCGAGACCGATTGCCGATATGGATTCGACCAACATTACCAGCAATACGGGTGTGACGTTCAACAGTAGAAAGGCGAACTACTCCTCAAGTGGCTTCCTCACGTCGCTAATGTTGGATCTTACGTCCGTTACTTTTGCCCCGGATGCAGATGGCACAGGCGGAACAACTACGCTCCCGGGGAATGGTATCCGAACGAGCCACGCCCTAGCAACACATTCTACCGCGGACGTCTCGTTTGGTAACCCTAATCTCAACGGGGCATTTCGGCGCCAGTATCACTACGATCAGGCTGGCCGAATCGACCAAGTCATGACGGGCAGCCCCACCTCATTCAGCTACGATGCGCTTGGTCGTTTATCGAGCAGGTCCGTACAATCTTGCACTGGGACGTTCAGCGCGTGGCCGCCAACGGATACCACCTCCGGGCCATACGCTACCTGCACTGGCGGCACCACTTTGACCGACGCCTTCACATATGACGCGATGGGCAACCGCACGGACCAGGGAGGTGTCCCCACCACTGGCAATCGCTACTCCACGCTTAAGAACGCCAGCTACTATTACGACGCTGACGGCAATGTGACCCAGAAGTACAACGCCGGACTCTTCAACCGACAGTGGTACTGGAACGCCAGGGGCCAGCTTGATAGCGCGATAAAGGACGGCATTAGAACCGGCTTCGACTACAACGCTCTCGGGAAGCCGGTCCGGATTAGGGACGGTAGCAATGTAGGGAAATATCTCATATGGGATGGCGACGCACTGCTTGCGGAATTCAGTCCCAGCTGGCAGCGCCAAGCAGACTACGTCTATCTCCCTGGAACGATCGATCGTCCATTTGCGCATACGCTGGGCCCGACTACGCCAACGACAATCCGTTATCACCAAATCGACGAATTGGGGAATGTAGTAGGAACAAGCGAATCGGGCACAGTTATTCAGAATAGCGGCTATGATGCTTGGGGTGCCGTGACTTACGGAAGCAACCCGGATCAGCACCTCGGGTGGAAAGGACTACTCTCGAGCGGCGACTCTACCGGACTATTGTTTGTCAGGAACCGGTGGTACGATCCGGAGGGCGGAAGATTCGTGAACGAGGACCCGGCGGGATTCGCTGGAGGAGCTAACCTGTATACGTTCGCTGATAATGATCCGGTAAACGGGCGAGACCCTTCGGGATTAGACTTCCTGAGTTGCTATTATACCCCAGGATATGAAGAGAGTACTGCTAACGGTACCATTTCGTATGCGGGTTACTGGACCTGTTACGGAGGGGGCGGAGATGGCGGAGGGGGTGGTTCTTCAGGACCTTCCAACTACGATCCTAGACACGGCGGCGGCGGAGGAGGCAGCGGGAAGCCGCAGCAACCGCCCAAGCCGGGACAGGACGCAGGTCAACACGCGGAACGTGTTTGTCAAGCAGCGATTGGATTGACCGCAGCGAGTCTTTTCCTAGAGTCCGCCGGAGCGATGGGGCTTTACAAGGGACTCAAAGCAATATCAGCCCTGAGGAGCACTTCACGATTCGCCGCTACGTTCCAATACTCGGTCCCAGACGCGATTCGCGCGTACACGCGGGGGAGAGTAACCGCAGCTGGCCGGTCTGTCGCAGGAGGCTATGCTTATGGCTGGGGCCAGTCTTCTGCGATCGGTTACTTCGGCGAGGCAGCTATGGGCGCTGAACACATATGGTGGGGTTACGTCCCTGTGCTCTACGCAACGACAGGCTCCTTTGCCATTGCGGCTCAGAAGGCTTGTTTTAATCCCGGCCCTTAACTGCGTGACATTCTCTGAGCGCCCGTTAGTATATCGCGTCACCCGTGGGGTAAGAACAGGCCTTGCCGTTTCCGTTTTCTTTTCGGTTTGGGCAACGATTGCTTATGCGTTGAAAGACGCCCGGCAAACCGCGGCCCTGGGCGTCACGCTACGTGAGGTTGTTGCGGCGTATTTGCTGGGAGGACTTTTCGGAGGTGCTTTTGCGGGCGCAATGATAAGGTTCATGCGCTGGGCTGTTGGCGCGTTCGTGCTAGGATTCGTCGCCAATCTTCCGACGACGCTTGTGATCACGAATTTTGCTGCAGCCGATGCTTCTCTTGCGGCTAAAGTTTCCATTGGTATGATCCTCGCCTGTATTGGGGGGATAGTGGCTTTATATATTCGCAGCGACCCCTGGCCTGGCCTAATGTAAAGGCGGTTGCACTGGCACAAAGCCGGAAGCGCACCCGCAATAGGATCAATCTCTACGCGTCGCGCGCACTCCGATCTTCGAAGATGACGACTGTGGTGTGGATCGTCGCGTGCGATGTCATGGACCTCGAGCACCTCAGAATCACCTGGGCAATGGCGTGACGCTCCGACGTCGGCATCGGAAGCAATAGACGGATTCGATCCGTTCGACCTATCCCGCACAGTAGAGAGTTCGGCGCTGAAAGATCCACCTCGGGGAAATGGCGTTAATTTGCTCGCTATCCCCTGCTATTAATCGTTGATGCTGCAGCTGTTAACGCCGTTGCTGTCGGAATGGTTAACGGAGTTGCGCGACCCAGGAGCGTTTATTTGAGAGGGCTTCGCGGTGGGAAAATCCTCAACACCAATGCTACATTATCGAAAAGCATATTAGGCCATTTCGGCGGTTATCTTGAGAATTCGTTCGCTGCAAATAGCCTTGGAGAGCATTACGGAGCTGGAGCTTATATGCAAGATCTTATTCCTTTCTAAAATGTCTATCGCACAACCCCGAAAATGACGGCGGCATGTCACTAGACAAACAAAACCTGAGTTCACTGCCGATCGGGAAGCGAGCGCCGAAGGGAATAAAATGGGGATTGCAGATGGCCACCGGGTTTGCTGTATTCGCTGTTCTCGCTCGGGTGTTTGGCGGCGACAAGATTTTCGAAGGGGGCTTGTCATTTACGCAGACCCTCGCGGCTGAGTTCGGCGCGGGGGTCCTCGGAGGCCCAGTTCTCGGAGTATCCCTTCCGATTCTAACCTCGAACATACGAGTTGGGTTTATAGGGTTCGTTATAGGAGCGATTTCCGGCCTTGCAGCATTGATTGCAGATAAAAATTTCGGTGGTTTGACACTTGGCGAACTTGGCATTGCTCTCCCCCTCGCAATGATCGGCAGGAGCCGGGCTTCGTGACTTGAGAACGTTAGGCATCGGGCCGGGGGGAGCTTTCCCGACAAGTGCGGCTGCTAGTGTATTCGGGCAGGTAGCAACCGGATCAGAATTCAATATCGGAGACTACTTGCCGTTCATTGCAACCAAGCGAGCGTACAACGCTATGAATGCAGCATGCCCGCAATAGCTTCGAAATCTACGGTCGTCGACAGGATCGTCAGTGATGTTAAGCTAGGTGTCGTTTGTGGCCTTCTTCTGGCGGCATTTTTCTGCGTCATTGCGCTTTTGGTTTATTTGTTCAAGGGGCCTCAGCCATTTGCCGAGAATCAAACCTCGTTGGTTGTCGTGCTGGCGAGCTACCTCATGGCAGGTGGTTTGGGAGGGCTAGTAGTAGGATTGATTCTGCGCCTAGCCAAATGGATGTTCGGCGCCGCACTAGTTGGCTTCGTTGCAACTTACATCGTTTGGTTCCTTGTGGGTTGGTCTATCAAACCACAGGAACCACTCGTTGAGATTCTGAAATCGAGTGTTGTGTTAGCCGCCGCATTTGGGTTGCCGATTGGTATTGGTCTCTGGTATCAGGTACGTCGCTACCAGCGAACCGGGAAGTGGTCGTGACGGCTCAATCGGATATGCCCAGAAAGTGCCTAGATCTCAGTGAAACTCCACCGCAGTCTGATTCCGCGTTTGCTAGTATTCGAGTGAGAGACTCTGGCGGTCGTTGTCGGGAGCCTGAAAAAAATGGGCCGAGCCGACCCCACCAAAGACGCAGAAAAGGCCTACAACAATTTGCGTTGCTGTCGATTCTGCTGTCGATTGACTCCGACTCAGCCTAGCACAATTGCTAGAATCGCCATTCAGGTTTTCAATGTGCGTGCATAAATGGATTCCACCGGCCAACATCATTATCGCTTAGGGTGCTTAGCGTGTTTTAACAGTATGCACACCGATCACTTAGTTTCTCGGGATCCATTACGGCGTCGACGTTATTCTGCGCGTTGTCATCGGCGCGTGTTGGAGTAGTGCAGTAATCTTCGTGTAATGTGAACGCGAGCTTTCTCGTGCCAGCCGCGCCCGTCGCACTAAAAATGCGACAGCATGGCGCTTTAATCCCACAAGGCGCATATGCGATCACTCGTTCCGATACTCCTAATCACGCTCGGCGTCGCGTGCACTGCTAAGGATTCAGGCACAACCGCCAGATCCGATACGACTACGTCGACTACAACTGCCTCGTCGACCACCGAGACAGCGATCCGCTCGACCGAAACTGCCGTCGCACCCGAAGTGAATCTCCCGGGGGACATCCCCGATAGCCAGGCCTTCGTCAAATACACCAACACCGCCGGCGGTTATCAGCTCGAAGTGCCGGAAGGCTGGGCGCGCACCGAGAGTGGGTCCGATGTCACTTTCGTCAACAAATTCGATGGCGTAAAGGTTCACGTCGCTTCCGCTTCCGCAGCGCCGACCGCCGCCAGTGCGCAGGCGAGTGAGGTAAAGCAGATCCAGTCACAGGGCCACGCCGTCACGATCACTGACGTCTCCGAGGTCAATCTGCCCGCGGGCAAAGCGGTCGTGATCAAGTACACGTCCAACTCCGACCCCAATCCGGTCACCAACAAGCGCGTGCGCCTCGAGAACGTGACTTACCTCTACTACAAGAACGGCAAAGAGGCGCAGCTCACGGTATGGGCGCCACTGGGAGCCGACAACGTCGATCAGTGGAACCGAATGGCGAACACCTTTCGGTGGCTGTGACCTCTTCGTCGGGGAGCTCGGCGCCCACCTCCGGCGCACCGGCGATCGAAGCGCGCGAGCTGTACCGCTTCTACCACATCGGCGACGACGAGACGCAGGCGCTGCGCGGCGTGAGCATGCAGGTGAACCGCGGCGAGATCGTCGCTGTCGTCGGTCCATCCGGCAGCGGGAAGTCGACTCTCATGGCGTGCATCGCTGGGCTCGACGAGCCCGACGGCGGCTTCGTCTACATCAATGGCGAGCGTCTCACCCGTCGCGACGAGAAAGCTCGAACCGGCCTCCGCGCGCGCTCAATCGGAATCCTGCTTCAGAGCGGCAATCTGTTCGATCACCTCACCGTGCGGCAAAACGTGCGACTGAAAATGCACCTTGCCGGTCAGAATGACGACGCACGCATCGGCGAAGTGCTCGAGCTCGTAGGAATCAGCAAGCGTGACCACGCCTATCCCACGCAGCTTTCGGGCGGTGAGGCGTCGCGGGCTGGCTTGGCCGTCGCGCTCGCTCCCAAGCCTCCCATTCTCATTGCGGACGAGCCCACTGGTGAGGTCGACAGCGAAACAGAGCAGCGCATCCTCGCGCTGTTCGAAGAACATCGAAGGAACGGCGGCGCGATCCTCATCGTCACCCACAGCGACGCCATCGCCAGGCACGCTGACCGCATCATACGTCTTCAGGATGGAAAGATTCTAAAGGATCCTAAATGACTGACGTACTCGCTGAAGCAATTGATGCGGGCCGAGTGTTTGGAACGAACGGGAGCCAGGTAGTTGCGCTACAACACGCGACATGCAGGATAGAGCGCGGTGACCGGATCGCCCTCGTCGGTCCATCCGGCAGCGGAAAATCGACTCTTCTCCACCTTCTCGCCGCCCTCGACGAGCCCACCAGCGGCACCGTTCGCTGGCCCGCACTCGGCGAGCGCGACACCCTTCGACCAGCGAAAATTTCCTTTGTCTTCCAGACCGAGAGCCTCCTCGCACCACTCACGGTTCTCGAGAACATCGAGGTTCCACGGCTCCTCGCCGGATCAGACGCCGACGAAGCGCGGAGCGACGCGTCCGAGATACTCGACGCCCTCGACCTCAGCGCGCTCGCCGACAAGCTGCCCGAGGAGATCTCCGGGGGACAGGCGCAGCGCGCCGCCGTCGCGCGCAGCCTCATCACCCGACCGGCGCTGATTCTCGCCGACGAGCCTACGGGGCAGCTCGATCATCGCACCGCCGCGCAGCTGCTCAACCTTCTTCTCCGTCGCATCAAGGGCAGCGATACCGCCCTCGTCATCGCCACCCACGATCCGTTCGTCGCCAGCCGCATGGAGACACAGTGGACGATGGAACATGGGGTGTTGAGGTGAAAGCCATCACGACCTGGCTCTCCGGTCTCGTCCGCCGACGCTACGGACGGATGCTGCCCGCGGTACTCGGCGTCAGCCTCACGATCGCCTTGCTGGCGATCCTCGGCATTTTCATCAACGCCAGCGCGGCCACAATGACTCGTCGCGCGCTCGGCGATGTGCCTGTCGACTGGCAGATCGAGGTCGTACCCGGCGCCGACGTCGCGGCAGTCGAGCAGCAGCTCAACAAATCGGCGCGCGTGCGCACGCTCGACCCGGTCGGGTACGCAGACGTGAGCGGATTCACGGCGAAGAGTGGCGGCAGCACGCTCGGCGGCACCACGCAGACTACGGGAGAAGGGAAAGTGCTGGGCGTCACGCCCACGTACTGGAAGGATTTCCCCGCGCTGGTCAGGCCCATGCTCGGAGCCACCGACGGAATTCTGATCGCGCAGCAGACGGCCGCGAATCTTCACGTCTCGGTGGGCGACCCTATTACGATCACGCGCATGGGATTGCCACCGCTGACAGTGCGCATCGATGGCGTGATCGATCTGCCGCAGGCAGATATGCTCTTTCAGGCAGTTGGAGTTCCACCGGGCGCGGCACCGCAGGCTCCGCCCGACAACGTGCTCGTCGTTCCGATGGCGATCTGGCACCAGTGGTTCGATCAGCAGGCGGTCGTCCGACGGGGCACTGTTCGCACTCAATTGCATGTGCGGCTCGATCACACGCTCCCGCCCGATCCGCGCGATGCATACGTGTACGTCCAGCAGCTCGCGCACAACTTCGAGGCGCGCGTGGCCGGCAGCGCGATGGTCGGCGACAATCTCGCGGCGCGGCTCGATGCAGTGAGGGAAGATGCACTATACGCGCGGGTTCTCTTTCTCTTTCTCGGCCTGCCCGGGGCGATCCTCGCGATCATTCTCACCTTCGCGGTGAGCGCGACAGGAGGAGATCGCAGCCGGCGGGAGCAGGCATTGTTGCGCGTGCGGGGCGCGACGACGTCGATGATTTTGCGCCTGGAATCCCTCGAAGCGATTGTCGTTTCCTTTTTTGCCGCGATCATTGCGCTGATCATCACTCTGGTGATCATCAGCCAGATGGTGACGATCCTGCTCGCCACGCGGCAGACGGTGGGGGTGCTGGTAATCGCGCTCCTGATCGGGATCGGTACCGCGCTCGCCGCGGTGATCATTCCCGCATGGCGCGAGGCGCGCGAATCCTCGGTGCGGGCGGGCCGAGCGAGGGTGGGGAGAGCGGAGAGTCCATTCTGGGAGAGGACGTGGATCGATCTCATCATGCTGGCAATCGCGGGTCTGGTGTATTGGCGCACCGCGGCGGCCGGTTATCAGATCGTTCTCGCACCGGAAGGCGTCGCGGCGACGTCGGTGTCTTACGGGTCGTTTCTGGCGCCGCTCGCGCTCTGGATCGGGGTCGGGCTGTTGGTGACGAGAATCTTCCGGCACGGCCTTGCCGGAGGACGCGCGTTCGTGGCGAGCCTGTTCAGACCGCTCGCCGGCGCGTTGTCGCCCATTGTCGCAGCGTCAGTGTCGCGTCAGGCCCGATTGATCACGCGCGGTGTCGTGCTCGTGACGCTCGCATTCTCGTTCGCAGTGTCGACGGCCGTCTTTAACACGACGTACAACGTGCAGTCACGCGTCGACGCGGCACTCACGAATGGCTCCGACGTCACCGTGACCGGAACGACCGCTTATCCGGCCGGTCAGCTGCTCGATAGCATCAGCAAGGTCCCGGGGGTGCGGGCGGCGAGGGCGATGATCCACCGCTACGCGTACGTCGGAAACGATCTTCAGGACATCTACGGCATCAACGCGCTGAACATTGGCGATGCCGCCAACCTGTCGAACGCGTTCTTCGCCAGCAACGATGCGCGGGGGACCATGCAGAAGCTGGCCGCGCGGCCCGACGGCGCGCTACTGTCGCAGGAAACGGTGAACGACTTCCAGCTGAAGCTTGGTGACGTGATCAATCTTCGTTTGCAGAATGCGAAGGATCACCAGTATCACCCGGTGCAGTTCCATTTCATCGGCGTCGTGCGGGAGTTTTCGACTGCGCCGAAGGATTCGTTCATCCTTGCCAACGAGGGTTACGTCGCGTCGCAGACCGGAGATCCCGCGCGCGAAGTGGTGTTGATTCGCGGGAACGTGCCACCGGCGCAGCTCGCGAAATCCGTCGAGCCAATCGCCGCCACGCTGCCGGGTGCGCGTGTCACCGACCTTGGCTCGGTTCTCAAGACGATCAGCTCGAGTCTCACGGCGGTCGATCTGCATGGACTCACATGGATCGAGCTGTCGTTCGCGATTCTGCTCATCGCGGGAGCGAGCGGTCTGGTGCTCGGACTCGGACTGATCGAGCGGCGGCGCGATTTCGCGCTGCTCGTCGCCATGGGCGCCAAGGGCCGCCAGCTGGGCTCCTTCCTGTGGGCCGAGGGCCTGATCATTCTCGTCGCGGGAATGGTGCTCGGCTTCCTGACCGGCTTCGCTATCGCGCAGATGCTTGTGAAAGTGCTGACGGGCGTCTTCGACCCGGCGCCGCAGTCGCTGGCGATTCCGTGGGCTTATCTGGTCGTGCTGATCTTCGCCGGCGTTCTCTCTACAATTGTCGCTGTGATGATTGCTCAGAGAGTCACGCAGCGCCACGCGATCGAGGCATTGCGAACGATCTGACCCTGGATCGAGCTGATCAACTCCTCATAGCCACATCCGGCCTCAACGCAACTGCCTCTCGCAGATAAACGTGCGTCTCGAGTCGACGCGGCGCGCGCAGCTCCACCTGCACGAGCGTCCTGAGACAGCGCGGCAGCGATCCCTCGACTGGAATCTCACTGGCGCAGAGGAGCGGCACGCCGACCCAGCCCATATCGCGCGCAGCGAGCGCTGGGAAAACCGACTTAAGATCCTGAGTCACCGTAAAGATTACGCTGACAATCTCATTGAGCTCGAGGCAGTTCCGCTCGACGATTCGTCCGAGCAGCTCGCGCGTCGCATCCGCGATCTGCTGCGGGTTGTCTTCATAGACCGAAGTAGCTCCGCGAATCGCATGGGTGCGTCGCCAAAGGCCGGAGTGCTCCGAGACGACGGCGACGAATCGTGTATGATTGTCGCGCTGATCCTGAATCCCTTCCTCCAGCACCGCGAGTCCGTAGCGCTCCGCCGCGGCGCGACTGGCGATCGCCGCGCGTGAAAGCTCTCCACGCTCCGCGACCTCGCGCGCGGCGCCGCCGGTGTCGAAGTACTTGCTCTGCTTGATCCACGGGTGGGCCTCGAAGAAGCGACTGCACTGCGCGAGAGCGACTGGATGACTCGACGCAGCGGTCAATCCCTCGAGTGTCGCACCTTTGGGAGCGAGCAGACAATGGCGCACCAGAACGAGCGTCTCTCCAACCGTTCGCATTTCAGGATATGCGGCGAGGGCATGCCACCCCGCGTCGACTCTCCCTAATATGGAGTTCTCGACGGGGATTACGCAGGCGTCGGCGTCGCCCTCCTGAACGGCGCGCACCGCACCTGTGAATGTGGGAACCGGGATCTGCTCCACCGGATGCCGCCATATCTGCGCGATCGCACTCTCGGCGTATGCCCCGCGATCGCCCTGAAACGCGACGCGCATTGTCAGATCTCGCGCGGATGTGTCACCAGAGGTATGCGGTCCCGTACCATTTCTGTTTGACGTCTGAGATTTCACCATGACTGTCCCGACATGAAGGTCAACGAAGTGGGCTGTCGCTATGGCGGGGAGGCTCTGAAAAGAGAAAGCCCCCGCGATTGGCGGAGGCCCGGAGTCTTTTTGCGATGCTGACTTACACTATTGCACGCGCGACCGGGGCCTCCATCGGTTGTATCCGAAGAAGCCGTAGTAATAGCTCGCGCTAAAGGAGAAGGTGCTCACGCGCAAAGGATAGGATCTGGTTCGGGAAAAGTAAAGAGCTTGATGAAAAAGCTAAAAAGCTCCCAGCTGCAAAGCTTAGAGCTCCCTGCTTCAGTATTCTAGAAAAAGACCGGGACGAGCAAAGCTCGTCCCGGTCTTAGTTGGTCCCCCAAATCCCTACGCCGAGCAACTAGAACCCGTACCTCACCCCAACCTGTATCTGTCTCGGATCCCCGAGCCCATTTCGAATCGTCCCGTCGAAGTTGAACAGCAGCGACGCCGACGACGGATCGCGGAAATTGTCGCGATTTAGAACGTTGAACACCTCGACGATCGCCTCGAGCTGGCCGTTGCGCGCCGTGCGGAACGGACGCGACAACCTGATGTCCCAGCTGGCAAAGGTGTTGTCACGCCGAATCGTGTTCCGCAGCAGGATCGTTCCATTCGCGCAGATCCTGTCCCCCGGCGCCGTCGCGCGCTGCCCGCTCGGCGCGTTGTTAACGCACTTCTCCGAGGTCGGCTGTGCCGAGTACCAGGAGAAGCGACTGTTGGCGTAGAGGTCCCACGGCAAATGATACAGCGCCCAGAGATTCAGTCGATGCCGCTGGTCGCGGTCGCTGTAGTTGTACTCGCGATCGAGCCGGTTGGCCTGCGCGTAACGGAAGCTGAATGGATCGCGCTCGTTGTCGTCGTCGGACTTGTCGACCGAGAGCGTGTAGTTCGCCTGGAACTGGAAATCGGGGTCGGCCAATCTACCAAGCCCAAACGTAATTCCTTGATAGCGCGATTTCGCCGAGCTCTCGATCGTGGTCAGGGTACTGACGCCGTTGGCAGTGCCGTTGAGCCCGCTGGTCCATGGCGAGCCGAACACGGCGTCGTTGCGATTGATGAAGCGGGTGAGATTGTCGGTCGCCGCGTACGTATAAGCAATGGACGCCGCGAGGTGGCTGACTATCTCCTTATCGTAGCCAATGGACATGCTCATCGTCCGCGGATTCTTGAAGTCCTTGTCGAAGACGAAGATGTCCGGGCGGAATGGCGCACCCGCGGGTGCCGGCAGCAGCGAGTTGTAATTCGGCGGCGGACCGAGAATTCCCGTGAGCGCGCTATTGCGGAAGATCGTCTGGCCGATCGAGCCGTTGGTGCTGCGCGCACTGGCGAGATTGAGCCCGGGGATTCGCGCATAGTAGAGCCCGGCGCTGGCGCGCAGGACATCCTTTCCGTCGCCCTTTACATCCCACGCCATTCCCAGACGTGGCTGGAACATCTTCATGTCCGACGGGATCTTCCCGTTGGATGGGAAGGCGAAGGTGCCCTGCGGGTTGGTAACCGTCTTTCCGATGAAGCCGGAGAAGAAAACCTGCGATGGTGGGGTGATGGGATCGGGCTCCTTCTGTCCTTCCCACCTAAGTCCGTAATTGACCGTGAGGGTGGGCGTAGCTTTCCAGTTGTCCTGAATGAAAACGCCGATGTCCTGTTGGGGAATTACCTGTGTGCCGGCCTGCTCGACTGAGAGTCCGTTCACGCCTGCCTGCTGCAGGTAGAGCAGCACCGGACCCGTGATGGTCCCGGTCAGACACGTGCCCGTGATCGAGGTGCTTCCGTCGCTGCACTCGACGTAATTCCTTCCGAACGTCACGTAATTCTCGAATCCCTGCACCGAGCTGAAGATGAACCGGCCGTTCGCAAAGCCGACGAAGGTCTGGTGCTCGGCGGTTCTGTTATACTCGAACCCTGTCTTGAATAGATGATTTCCCTGCACCCACGAGATGTTGTCGAGCGCCTGCACGCGAGTGTCGTACGATTTCACAGGGATGAAAAACGGCTCGCCGAACCTGAACCCGCTGGCGAAGTCCATCCCAGTATCTGAGAACGGCCGGCTCTGTCCCGGAATGATCGGCCCCGAGTACGGGCGCGGCCTGTCCTCGCGCGCGAGCTGGAACCGGAACTCGTTGTCGATGGTGTTGGTCAGGTGCGAGACCAGGCTACCGTTGACCGCGTTCGAGAAATCCTTTTCGACCGCGTTAGCGCTCCTCGCCCAGGTGTCGACGTCGAAGGTGCCGTTCTCCTGTTTCGAGTTCGTGTAGTTGTACTTGAGAGAGGCGTTATGCGTCTCGTTGATGCGCCAATCGAGCTTGACGAGCCCTACCTGCGCGTCGTTGGTGCGCTGAATGGGGCCGAAGTCCTGGGCCAGCGCGCCGCCGAAAGCGGTAGCGAGGTAAGTCCTGAGCTGGCTGAACTCCGGGCTCGCAGGGCGGGTCTTCTGCTTCACTTCCGTGTAGGCCTGCTGGTCGTAGGCGATGAAGTAGAAGAACTTGTCCTGAACGATCGGGCCGCCCAGCGTCATGCCGAACTGGTGCTGCCCGAAGTCTGGCTTGAGAGTGAGGCCGGCGTGAAATGCGTCCGACGACAGAGCCCCGTTCTTGCCGAAGTAGTGCAGCGTTCCGTGAACTTTGTTGGTACCGCTCTTCGTGATCACGTTGACGAATCCACCGCTCGACCGGCCGAACTCCGCGTTCGCTCCCTGCGCTACCACAACCATCTCGCGCACGGCGTCGAGGTTGAAGGTGAACGGCGGCCGCTGTCCCCCGCGCTGCTCGCCGAAGAAGGGATTGTTGAAATCGGCGCCATCGACGGAGACATTGTTATGAATGCCGCGCTGGCCGCCGACGCTCAAAACGTCGCCATCCGGGCCCTGAGTGACCGCCACGTTCGGGGTTAGAAGCGTCAGGTTAAGATAGTTGCGCCCGTTGTTCGGCAGCGCGCTCACGACCTCGGCCGGAAGGTGCGTCGCTTCCGCCGAGAGGGTGGGGTCGACGGTGGGGACCGCCGCCACTACGGTGACGCCGGCGAGCTGAGTCGTCGACCGCACGAGGACGAGCGGGAGATCGACTGTCTGCCCGAGCGTGACGTTGATGTTGGACTTGGTGGCCGGAGAATATCCGACGGCGCGCGCCGACACCTGGTAGCTGCCGAGCGGAAGCAGGGTCGTCACGAAGACGCCGCGGTCGCTGGCTTTCACCGTGCGCGAAAAGTTGGTCTCGGTGTTACGGACCGTGACGAACGCCGCGACGGGGTTGCCGCTGGAGTCAGTGGCAGTGCCGCGAATGACGCCGGTGGTAGCCTGCGCCTGCGCGTGAAGTGTGATGGGAGCAAATGCGAGGGCCGCCGCGAGGATGAGAGACAATCGCGGCCATGATGCGAGAGCGCGCCACTTCATAGAGGAATCTCCACAATGAGTTAGGCAGCTGATCTCGAAGAGATGCGGATAAAATCTCTTGGAAGTCGCACCAACATAACTCTGAAGGTCATTCCTGTCGAACTTTTGTTACATCGCTTTGTTGGCGGGCGATTGATGCAGATGTTTGGCGACCATTCTCCCTAGTTGATGATCGTGAAGCCTCCGCTCGTCCCGCCAAATCTCGGGTTCACGATGTTGTTGAAGATAGAGCCGAAGCTGTAGCTGAACCCGAGTTGTACTAGGTAGCTGTACGACGTCTCGAGCTGACGCCGGCGCAGCAGTCGCTCCTGATCGCTGAGATTGCCCTTCGGGAGATAGAGCTGGTCGCGGAGAAACGATATCTGACCGAACGAAAAGAACGAGAATCCCTTGAACAGCCGCAGATCGAGGCTGTTGAAGAAAACGAGGTGCCGTTTGGTGAAATCGTCGACGTAGGCCGCCCCCTCGAGCGAGCTGCTGATCGAGCCCCACGGCTGTTTCAGACCCAGGGACGCGGTCAATGTCTGATCGCCGCGCACTTCGGTGATCTTGTTGAAGATGGTGGTGTCCTGGTACCTGAAGAAGTTGATGCCCGGCGAGTACTGGAGCGTGAGCATCCGCCTCGTCGACTGCGAGTAGGGAAAGAAGTTGTACTCGACAGCGGGCGCGAACCGGATCGCGTGGCTCTGATTCAGGTATGTCGATGACGTCCACGACGCGCGCTGGCCGGCTGACCAGCGCTGGCCGAGGCTCTTTACGATCAGGTCGCGGAAGCCGTAGCCGTGCGAATAGCTGTTGAATTTGCTGCCGCCGCCGAGAATGAACCTGCTCTGGTTGTAGTTGCCGTAGGCGGTCAACGAGGACTTCCACATCTCGGTGGTGCGGCTGGCGTTGATGGATCCGTTCAGCGAGACGAAGTTGCTCGACTTCTCACCGTTTCCGTATCCACTCGCGTTCATCCTGAACACCCAGAGATTCCAGCGGTCCTTGCTCGCTCCTTTCGCATCCGAGTCAGCGCCAGTGGGCGCGGTGTAGGTGACATCGAAGCGCCCGGCCTGACCGAGGTGCGCGTAGTACCGGACCAGGCTCAGCCTGATCGTTCGCGCCAACCCGTGTCTCAGATCATCCGGGCTCGCACTCAGCGGCGACACGTACTTGAGGGTGTCGGCGATCTTCGCGAGCTCGCGCTGCCCGATGAAATTGAGCGTGTACTCGGTCCCGCCGCCGCCGGTGGCCTGACTGGTGACGAGAATGTGGACCTGCGCATCTTGCCGGTCGCGCACGTAGTCAACGAAGTTGATCTCGGTCCGCATGAAATCGAAATCGCAGACGTGGCAATCGAGAAATACGCGCAGCCTGATGGGCGGCGGAAGAGAGTCCTTGGGAGCTGGTTGGAGAACTGGCTGCTGCCCCTTCGCAGACGCAAAGGCAGTGGTCAGCAGGGTGGCCCACAAAAATAAAACGGCAAAGCGTACTAGCCGCATCAGTACGCTCTGGACACGTACGCCAGCATTGCCCAGTAGTGCGCGAAACTCCCGCCCATCACGCACAAGTGCCAGATCTCGTGGGAGCCAAAGAGTCGCGGCTTGGCCCCTGCCTTCACTCGCGGCCAGTCCGTGGCATATAGCACGGCGCCCAAGGTGTAAATCACTCCGCCACCGAGCAGCCAGAGAAAAAATCCTGCCGGGGCTGCCGCGAGGAGGGGTCGAACGATGAACACCGCGATCCAGCCCATCCCGATGTACAACACAGTCGACAGCCAATCCGGCGCGTGCATCCAGGCCACCGTCTGCAAAGTTCCCAGCGCGGCGAGCGTCCAGACTGCAACGAGAAGCCAGAGACCGAGTGGATTACGCAGCAGCACGAGGCAGATCGGCGTGTACGATCCGGCGATGAGGATGTAGATCATCATATGATCGATGCGGCGAAGATGCGCGACGGCTCGCTCGGAGACCTTGAGGGAATGGTAGAAAGCGCTGGCGCAGTACATGGATACGAGGCTCGCGCCAAAGATCGAGAAGCCGACGATCTGCCTGGTACTTCCGTTCTCGATGGAGATGACGAGCAACACCACCAGCCCGACGACCGATAAGACGGCGCCGAGCAGGTGAGTAAGACCGTTGATGGGCTCGCGGAGGGAAGAGACTCGAATTCTCACGATGGAGAAATTTACTTAAAGGGCGCCCGGGTGGATTGAATCATCGCGCGGGCGTTCCGGATCGCAAATGCTTGACGATTGTTCGCGCGGCCTCGAGCGGCTTCTGCTCGGTGGTATCCACCACCAGCTCGGGCTCGGGCATCTGCGGGCGATCGAATGTGCCCGCGGCATCCAGCTTCCGGTACTTGTAGACGTCGCGGAGCTTGCCGTATCGCTCGCGCGAGTCGGCGGTGATCCGGGTCTCGAGCGCGGCATCGGAGCAGCGCAGCTCGATGAAGTGGATGGAACCGGCTTTGTCGATAACCCGCATTTTCAGCTTCGGGATGAATTCATCGGTGACCGTCGCTTCCGGGGCGAAGGTCATGATCACCCCGGAGGATTTCGCCCAGAGAGCGGCGTCGATGGCCTGGAGCCAGATCCTCTCGCGCAACGCGACAAATGGTGGCGATCCGAACGAGAACAGCGACGTAACGAGATCCACGACCGCGTGGTTGTGCAAAAGGCGGTAGCCCGTCTCGGCAGAGAGCAGCTCACCGACCGTCAGCTTGCCGACACCCGGACGGCCGTAGAGGAAGATCACTTGTGTCATGATGCAGCCTACCGGGTAAGGTGGGCCGTGGAAACACGGATTGTCATGGTGGAAAAATTACAGCCGTTATGGACGCTTGCCAGCGCGCAAGCCCTACGAGCCGGCGCCAGAATCGATCGAGCACTGTTGCGCGCTCCCTCCGAACCGTTTAACATTTAATTGATGACCACGTTCACTTCACTCCGCCATGCGCACAGCCACCACGGCCTCACGGGCCGCGGGGCGCTTTTGCGCGTGCACGTCAGACTATAGTCAGTTAGTCAGACTCCACTCACAGAGCTTCCGCAGCCCGTCTAATTCCTGGACGGGCTTTTTGTTTTCCACCAATCATCTCATGCTCAAAATCGCACTGCCAAACAAGGGAAGACTCGCCGACGATGCGCGCGAGCTCTTCGGAGATGCCGGGCTTCCGGTACTCACGAGGGGCGACCGCGCCCTCTCCGCATCGCTCGGCGGAGAATTCGAGGCGCTGTTCGTCCGCGCGCAGGATATACCGGAGTTCGTCGCCGACGGGGTCGCTGATGTCGGTGTCACCGGCTGGGACCTCGTTTGCGAATCCGGCCGCCCCGTCGAGCGGCGACTCGATCTCGGCTTCGGCGAATGCCGCCTCATCGCCGCCGGGCGCGAAGACAGCCCCATCAAGACCCTCGATGACATCGCGGCCGGCACCCGGGTGGCGACGTCGTTCCCGAACATCACGCGAGACTTCTTCGAGGCGCGCCGACAGAATGTCGAGATTGTGCCCATCTCCGGCGCGGCGGAGATCGCGCCACTGCTCGGAATCGCCGAGCTCATCGTCGACATCACGTCGACCGGCTCGACCCTCAAGGTCAACGGGCTGCGCGAGATCGGAACGCTCCTCACATCCCGCGCCCAGCTCGTCACGAAAAGTGATGCCGTCTTCGGGGAGGCGAAGGGCGAAGCACTCGACTCGCTCATCATGGCGCTCGATTCGGTCGTGAGAGCTCGCGGGAAGAGATACCTGATGGCGAATGTACCGCGGAGGTCACTCGACGCCGTCAAGCGGATCATCCCCGGCATCAACGGCCCGACCGTGATCGACATCCTGAACGGCGGTGACCGCGTCGCAGTGCACGCGGTGGTGGATGCCGGAACCGTCTACAAAACCATGGGGGCGCTCAAAGGCCTCGATGCCACTGGCATTCTCGTCACGCGAGTGGAGCGCCTGCTGCCGTGAGGCCGACAATCGAGACAACGCGTTTGAGATACACGGGCACATTGAGCGCGTTATCGGACGTCGAGCGCGCTTCGCTCCTGCAGAGGACGAGTGCGGCGAGCTCAGCGGTGCGTGAACGCACGGAGGAAATCGTGCGCCGCGTGCGACTCGATGGCGACTTCGCGCTGCGCGAGATGGCCCGCGCATACGACGGAGTCTCGCTCGATTCCCTCGAGGTGCCGGCCGAGGTTCGCCGGCGGGCGCTCGCCGGGATCGATCCCGGGCTGAGAACTGCTCTCGAGCGTGCAGCGCGGAACATCGAGCTGGTTCACTCCACCGATCCGCCGCGGACCGTGGAAGTCGAAACCGAGCCGGGCGTGACGGTCGGGCGGCGGCCCGATCCCTTGCAGCGTGTCGGGATATACGCCCCGGGCGGGCGCGCCGCGTATGCGAGCAGCGTGCTCATGGCGGGAATCCCCGCGCGCGTCGCCGGAGTCCCGGAGATCTTTCTCTGCTCTCCGCCCCAAAAAGACGGATACCCGGCACGAGCGGTGCTCGCCGCCTGCGAGATCGCCGGCGTGGATCGTGTCTTCGCCTTGGGCGGCGCGGGCGCGATCGCGGCGATGGCTTACGGCACCAAAAGCGTTCCGCGCGTCGACAGAATCGTAGGGCCGGGAAACGCGTACGTCGCCGAGGCGAAGCTCCAGGTCAGCAGAGACGTGGGGATCGATTCGCCGGCCGGGCCGAGCGAGCTGCTCGTGATCTGCGACGCCGGCTGCGACACCGAGACGATCGCTCGCGAAGTGACCGCGCAGGCGGAGCACGATGTAAATGCTTGCGTAGTAGTAGTCGCGCTCGACGACGGGACTGCGTTGGATGTAAGCGCCGCTATCGGGGAACGGCTGGCGACCGGGCCGGGCCGCAGCGTGGTCCGCGCCGCCCTGGAGCAGAACGGAGGCGTCCTCAGTGCCGGCTCCATCGCCGAAGCGATCGCCTTCGCCGCCGAATTCGCGCCCGAGCACCTGTTGCTCGCGCTCAACGATGCGGAGCGTGTGCTTCCCGACATCCGAAACGCGGGCTGCGTCTTTGTCGGTGAATCGGCGTCGGTGGTTTTCGGCGACTACATCACCGGCGGCAATCACGTCCTGCCGACGGGCGGGCTGGCGCGCAGCTACTCCGGTCTTGGCCCACTCGACTTCGTTCGCTGGACGTCGTACCAGAAGGTGACCCGTGACGCCGCCCAACGCCTTGCCGAGGATACCGCGATTCTCGCCGGCGCTGAGGGCTTGCCGGAGCACGCGGCCGCAGCGCGCGGCTGGAGCGCTCAATGCTGACCGCCAACCGTATTGGCGGGGCCGGCTCGATCGCCGACATCGCGCGCGAAAGCTATCGCGGAATCGCGCTTTATTCTCACCCCCAGGGGACGTGTGCCGTCGACTTGAGCGACAACACGAACCTCTGGGGCGCACCACCCGCAGCATTGCGCTCGCTGGCAGCGGTGGGACAAGGTGCCGTGGCGCGGTATCCGACCGCCTACGAGCCGGCACTGGCGAAGGCGCTGGCTGATTATGCCGGCGTGTCCGCCGAGATGATCGCCTGTGGCTGCGGCTCGGATGACGTGCTGGACTCCGCCATTCGCGCTTTCGCCGAGCCGGGCGAGCTGCTGTGTCTGCCCGATCCATCATTTGGCATGATCCCGTTTTTCGCGCGGGCGAACGGGCTCCGCCCCGTCGCTATCCCGCTCACCCGGCGGCTCGACATCGATGTGGATGCGATGCTCGAGACGAATGCGCGGATCATCTATCTGTGCTCGCCCAACAATCCGACGGGTGGAGCGCTGTCCCGGAAAACGGTCGAGCGGATCGTCGAGGGAGCGAGGGGACTCGTGATCATCGATCAGGCGTACGTCGAGTTCGGGGGAGAGAGCTTCACCGACCTCGCCGCAAGCGGCCGCCCGGTGCTGGTCACGCGAACGATGTCCAAGGCGTTCGGACTCGCCGGGCTGCGGGTGGGCTACGGCATCGGCTCGCCGGAGCTGATCGCTGAAGTCCTCAAGGCGCGTGGCCCATACAAGGTGAACGCGCTAGGCGAGCGCGCGGCGATCGCCACCCTCGAGAGTGATCGGGCGTGGGTGGCCGATGGCGTGAATAGTGTCATCGCCAACCGCTCCGCTTTCCGTGCCGAGCTGGCGAAGCGGGGAATCACTTCCCTGGATTCAGCGGCCAATTTCGTGCTCGTGCCCGTCGACAATTCCGACGCGCTCTCCCGAAGGCTCGAGCGCGCGGGAATCCGGGTGCGCGCCTTCGCGGGTCTTCCCGGGATCGGCGACGCGATACGGCTCGCGATTGGACCCTGGGACATGATGCAGCGCTGCCTCGACACGTTGGTAGCCGTGACGTGAGTAAACTCGCGATCACGTCAGGGAAAGTTACATGACCCGCCTCGTAATCTTCGACTACGGCGCCGGCAACCTTCACTCGCTGGTGAAGGCGATCTCGGCAGATGACAGAAACATCTCCATCGAGCCGGATCTGCGCTCAGCGATGAAAGCCGATGTTCTGGTGCTTCCCGGTGTCGGTGCGTTTGGCGCCGCCGCCAGTGCGATGCGGAGCGCGCAAGCCAATCTCAGCTCGGCCCTCGCCGACGGCCTGCCGTGTCTTGGCATTTGTCTCGGCATGCAGCTTCTCTTCGATGCGAGCGAAGAAGCGCCCGGAAAGGGTGTTGGTTTCATCGCGGGCAAGGTAACGCGGCTCCGCGCGTTGAAGGTTCCGCACATGGGCTGGAACGACATCGAGTGGCGCGAAACCGGAAATGGATGGGGAAGAGCCGACCTCGAAACAGCGTATTTCGCCAACGCCTACATCTGTGAGCCCGAGGACGAATCACCGATCCTAGCCTGGACGACGCATCAGGACACGAAGTTCGCCTCGGTAGTTCGGAGCGCGAATACGGTTGGCGTTCAGTTTCACCCGGAGAAGAGCTCATCCGCCGGACGCGTTTTCATCAACGCGGTGATCGAGGATCTAATCGGATGCAGGTAATTCCGGCTATCGATCTGCGCGATGGCGCCTGCGTGCAGCTCGTGGGCGGATCGTACGCCGACGAGCGCGTCCGCATCGCGGATCCCTTGGCTGTCGCGGAACGCTGGGCGCGGCTCGGATTCGGCCGCATTCATCTCGTTGACCTGGACGGCGCCACGGGACGGGGATCGAATCGGGAGATAGTGCGAGCAATCCTCGGCGGGTGCGTGAAGAAGGTGCAATGCGGCGGTGGAGTGCGTGATCTCGACACAATCGCGGAACTGCTCGCGGCCGGTGCATCCGAAGTCGTGCTCGGCACGCGCGCGATCGAGGATCGTGCCTGGCTCGAGGAAGCGGTTGCCCGCCATCCGAACCGGATCATCGTCGCCGCGGACGCGAGAGCGCGCTTGCTCGTGACACGCGGCTGGGCGGAAACTGATTCGCAGAGCGTAATCGACTTCGTCGAGGGTCTGAGCTCCCTCCCCCTTGCTGCGCTGCTAGTCACCGCGGTTGAGAGAGAGGGGCGGATGGAAGGCCCCGACCTCCCGCTGATGCGTGAGATCGCCCTCCGATCGAAGGCGCCCGTTCAGGCTTCGGGCGGAGTGCGCAGCGTCAGCGACATCTGCCGGCTGGCCGAGCTGGGTGTCAGCGCAGTAATCGTTGGAATGGCGCTCTACACTGGTGCGCTGAATCCGCAAACAATCATGGAGGAATTTCCTGAATGAGCGTCACACAGCGAGAGACGAGTGAAACCTCCATCCGCGTCGAGCTGCGGGCCGGAAGCGGAAAAAGCAAAACCGAGACGGGCAACCGGTTTCTCGATCACATGCTCGATGCCTTTGCCCGCTACTCCGGACTGACCCTCGATGTGAAGGCGCGCGGTGATCTCAAGCATCACGTCGTTGAAGACGTCGCGCTCACGCTCGGCCGCGCGTTCAGGGAGATCATTCCAGCGGGTGCGGCGCGATACGGAACTCGTGTCGTGCCGATGGACGACGCTCTCGTTCAGGTCTCTGTCGACATCGGGGGGCGGCCCTATTACGAAGGACCGCTCCCGAGCCGGCTTTACGATCACTGGATGCGGTCGTTCAGCAACGAGGCGGGCGCGACGATCCACATCCTCGTGTCGCGCGGAAGCGACCGGCATCACGTCGTAGAAGCCGCGTTCAAGGCGCTCGGGCTTGCGCTTCGCGATGCGCTCGTCGATACCGGAGACACGGTCAGCACGAAAGGATCAATCTCGCTGAGAGTCGAGTGATGCTGACTCACAGAGTGATCGCATGTCTCGACGTGAAGGACGGGCGCGTCGTCAAGGGAACGAACTTCGTGAGTCTTCGCGACGCCGGCGATCCGGTCGTCCTCGCCGAGCGCTACGAGGCTCAGGGCGCGGATGAGATCGTTTTTCTTGACATCGCGGCGACTGATGAAGAGAGAGGCACCTTGCTGGACCTCGTTCGCCGCACCGCTGAGCGATTGTTCATTCCGCTCACGGTCGGGGGAGGAATGCGAACCGTCGACGGCATCGCGAATGCATTGCGCGCTGGGGCGGACAAGATCGCAATCAACTCTGCCGCCGTTCGGCGCCCGGAGCTGTTGACGCAGGCGGCCGCGCGGTTCGGATCGCAGTGCGTGGTGGCGAGCATCGACGCTCTGAGGAGGGGTGACAGGTGGGAAGTGTACGTGAATGGCGGCAGGGAGCCGACCGGACTCGACGCCATCGAATGGGCGAAACGCTGTGCCGAGCTCGGGGCGGGAGAAATTCTCCTGACGAGCATCGATCGTGACGGCGGGCGCTCGGGCTACGATGTCGAGCTGCTGTCGCGAGTCGCGCGGACCGTCACGGTGCCCGTCGTCGCTTCCGGCGGTGCGGGTTCCGCCGGCGACGTCATCGATGCTTTCGTTCGCGGCGGCGCCGACGCGGCCCTCATCGCCGGCGTCCTTCACGACGGCACCACGGATATCGGCAGCGTGAAATCGGCGCTGCGAGCGGCCGGCATTTCAGTGAGGAAAGCAGCGTGAGTGGCGTGAGCAGCTACATGGACGCGGTCGCCGAAGTCGCCCGCATCGCTGGCGATATCGCGAAAGGATTCTACGGACGCAGTCCCGAGACGCGCACGAAGAACGACGGATCCCCGGTGAGTATCGCCGACATCAACGCCGAGCGCTCGGCGCGGGAATGGATCGAGCAGCGGTTCCCCGATGACGGCATTGTCGGCGAAGAGCTCTCGCCGGTGCGCGCAGATGCCGCGCGACGCTGGATCCTGGATCCGATTGACGGGACCTACACTTTCCTGCAGGGGGTACCGCTCTGGGGAACGCTGGTTGCCGTCGCCGAGGGAGAGCGGGTGATCGCCGGAGCAGCTTATTTCCCGGTGCTTGACGAGATCATCGCTGCCGCGCCCGGCGAGGGATGCTGGTGGAATGGAACGCGCGCGCGCGTGTCTACGGTTTCGGAGCTTGGAGAAGCGCGGCTCGTGACGACCGACGCGCGATTCACGCGCGATGTCGCGAGGCGTGAGCGCTGGCTGCGGCTCCAGAACAGCGCGCGAAAGATGCGAACGTGGGGAGACTCCTACGGCTACCTGCTGGTCGCCACGGGGCGTGCTGACATCATGGTTGACGAAATCGTCTCGGAGTGGGACGTCGCGGCGATGATGCCGATCATTGCCGAGGCTGGCGGAGTATTCACCGATTGGCGCGGCAGTGAGACTTTCTGCGGGGGCGATGCGATCGCGACGAATGGGAAGCTTGCCGGGATCGTGCGCGAGATTCTGGCGCCTTCGGGCGCGCCTGCTTCAGCGGGAGCGGCTTCATGAGCGCGGACCTGAACCTCGACGCAGTGCGTTTCGACAGGGACAGCGGGACGGTCGTCGTCGTGGCGCAGGACGCCGCGAGCGGCCGGGTTCTGATGGTGGCGAACGCGGACCGGGAAGCCCTCGAGCGCACGATCGAGACCGGCGAGATGCATTACCGCTCGCGGACCCGCGGGCTGTGGCGGAAGGGCGCCACCAGCGGCAACGTGCAGAGAGTCGTTTCGCTGACGCTCGATTGTGATAATGACACCGTACTCGCGCGTGTGCTCTCCGCCGGACCAGCGTGTCACACCGGCGCGGTGTCGTGCTTCGATGATTCTTCCGCTGCGCCGAATATCTGGTCGGCGCTCGCGGCAACAATTTCAGCGCGACACGGGGAAGTGAAAGAAGAGTCCAGGGCCGAGGGCGACTCAATATCGCCTGAACAGCGGAAAAAGTCGCGAAGCTATACCCGCAAGCTGCTTCTGGACCGCAATCTCCGTCTCAAGAAAATCGGGGAAGAAAGCGCAGAGCTCGTCGCAGCATGCGCCGACGGAGACGCGGCTCGCTCCGCCGAAGAGGCTGCTGATCTGGTCTACCACGTAGGAGTAGCTCTGGAGGCAGCTGGAAGCTCGCTCGATGTGGTCGCGGCCATATTGCTGGAGAGATCTCTGACTGCTCCACTTCTGGAAGACTGACGATCTACCCGCCCGCCCCGCCCTCGAGGAACCACTGGTCGATGCTCTCCGCCGCATCACGCCCCTCGCGAATCGCCCACACGATGAGCGACGCCCCCCGACGCGCATCTCCGGCGGAGAAAACTCCCGGTACGCTCGTGCGATGCGCGGCATCGGTTGCAATATTGCCCCGGCCGTCCAACTCAACGGCGAGATCCATCAGCAGCCTGCTCTTCACGGGGCCCGTGAATCCCATAGCCAGCAGTACCAGATCGGCCTCCAGCTCGAAGCCGCTCTCCGGCAATTGCGCGTAGTCGGTGTGCCCGTCGGCGAAGCTCCGCCGCTCCAAACGGACCGCGTGGATTCGCCGCACGCTATCGTTCTCGCCGGAGAAGGCGGTGGTGGCAACGCTCCACTCGCGATCACAACCCTCCTCGTGAGCATGCGAGCTGCGAAGCTGCATCGGCCACAACGGCCAAGGGGTACTCGCCGCGCGACTATCGGGCGGCTGTGGGAGGAGCTCGAACTGCCTGACGCTGCGCGCCCCCTGACGAACACAAGTCCCAGCGCAATCGGAGCCAGTGTCGCCGCCGCCGATGATCACCACGCGCCGATCGCGCGCGTCGATGCCCATTTCGAAGATCGCATCACCGGCGAGCCTGCGATTCTGGGACGTCAGAAAATCCATTGCGAGATGGACACCCCCGAGCTCGCGGCCGGGAACGTCGAGATCGCGCGCCGCGCCCGCTCCCGTAGCCACGCAGACTGCATCGAACTCCGCGCGTAGCTCGCGTGCCGTGATTTCCTCGCCAACATCGACGCCGGTGCGGAACCGCACTCCCTCTGCCTCGAGTTGCGCGAGACGAAGCTCAAGTACCGACTTCTCCAGCTTGAACTCGGGTATTCCGTAGCGAAGCAATCCGCCAACTCTCTCATTTTTCTCGAAGACGACGACTGTATGTCCCAAGCGACGTAGTTGCTGGGCGGCGGCGAGCCCTGCGGGCCCGGACCCGATCACCGCGACGCTGAACCCCGAGGTTCTCCGCGGCGGACGCGGTACCACCCAGCCCTCAGCGAAGCCACGATCCGCGATCGTCTGCTCGATGTGTCGGATGGCGACGGGCTCGTTCACCAGACCGAGCACACATGCCGACTCGCAGGGCGCGGGACAGAGCCGGCCGGTAAGCTCCGGAAAATTGTTCGTGGCATGCAAGGACTCGAGCGCCTCCCGCCATTCCCCGCGAGAAACAAGATCGTTCCATTCGGGAATGATATTGCGCACGGGACAGCCGGTGTCTCCCTGGCAGAATGGCACTCCACAATCCATGCACCGCGCCGCCTGAGTCTGCACGGCCGATTCGGGAGCGGGACGATAAAATTCGCCCCAATGGCGCACACGGTCTTCCACCGCCTGGCGCTCGGGTGTCGCCCGGCGAAGCGTGAGGAATCCTTTCGGATCAGCCATGACGAGCGCTCACATTCTCCATTGCGTCGCCGCCGACCACCGCTGGCCGCCGGTACTCGCGCGGCACGACGGCGACAAAGTGACGTTGCGCAACGTCCCATCGCCCAAGCTCGCGTTTCGCGCGCGCGCTGCCAGTGAGCCGCGCGTGCTGCTCCACGAGTTCACGCAACAGCTGGCGATCGCTCAAATCAGTGAGTTGCCGGAGCTCCACCATCGCGGTGTTGCACTGCCCCTCAAGCTCAGCGAACTCGTCCAACACGAACGCGATCCCGCCGCTCATTCCCGCAGCGAAGTTTCGGCCCGTGCGGCCAAGGACGACGACCGTGCCGCCCGTCATGTACTCGCAGCCGTGATCGCCCACTCCTTCCACTACCGCGATCGCCCCGCTGTTCCGGACGGCGAAGCGCTCGCCAGCAACCCCGGCGATGTACGCTTCGCCGGACGTCGCGCCGTATAGCACCGTGTTGCCGACCAGAACTGTCTGGTCAGGAATAAACTGCGAAGAGCGCGGATGCCGCACGATCAAGCGTCCGCCGGAGAGACCCTTCCCGACGTAGTCGTTCGCCTCTCCCTCCAGCTCGAGCGAGAGCCCGCGCGCCGCGAATGCTCCGAAGCTTTGACCCGCTGAACCGTTGAATTTCAACGAGATGGTTTCATCAGGCAGACCGACGCTGCCGTACCGGCGAGCGATCTCGCCAGAGAGCGTCGCGCCGACAGCGCGATCGGCATTGGTGATGGACAGCGTCGCCTTCACCCGTTCCCTGTCTTCGAGTGCGGGCTGTGCCAACTCGAGGAGCTTCCTGTTCAACCTCCCCTCTTCCTCCGAGTGGTCCAGCCTCAATCTGACATGCCGCCGCGCAACGCGGTCGGCGCGCGTGCGCGACGCTGGCATCGCCAGATGCAACAGCGCGGAGAGATCAAGCGTGTTCGCCTTTGCATTGTCCGACTGCGGCAAGGCGCGCAGCAGGTCCGTGCGGCCGATTATCTCGTCCATCGTGCGGAAGCCGAGGCGGGCCATCAGCTCACGCACTTCCTCGGCGATGAAGAAGAAGTAATTCATCACGTGCTCGGGCTGACCCGCGAACCTCGCTCGCAACTCGGGATCCTGCGTCGCGATGCCGACAGGACAGGTATTGAGATGACACTTCCTCATCATCACGCACCCCTCGACGATGAGCGGCGCGGTAGCGAACCCGAATTCGTCGGCGCCGAGCAGCGCGGCGACGACCACATCCCGTCCGGTCTTGAGCTGGCCGTCGGTCTGCAACCGGACACGCCCCCGCAGACCGTTGATCACGAGTGTCTGCTGCGTCTCGGCCAGCCCGAGCTCCCACGGACTCCCGGCGCGCATGATACTCGAGAGCGGCGAGGCGCCGGTGCCGCCCGAGTCGCCCGAGATGAGAATGAGATCTGCGCGAGCCTTCGCCACGCCGGCAGCCACAGTGCCCACTCCCGCCTCGGCCACCAACTTCACCGAAACCGCGGCCTTCGGGCTGATCGCCTTGAGATCGTAGATAAGCTGCGCCAGATCTTCGATCGAGTAGATGTCGTGATGCGGCGGAGGCGAGATGAGTGTCACTCCGGGCGTCGAATGCCGCGTCCGCGCGATCACCGCATCCACCTTGTGCCCCGGAAGCTGGCCTCCTTCGCCCGGCTTTGCCCCCTGCGAGATCTTGATCTGCAGCTCTGCCGCGTTGACGAGGTACTCGGCGGTAACCCCGAAGCGCGCCGACGCGACCTGCTTGATGGCGCTGTTGCGCTCAGTACCGAAACGGGCGGGGTCTTCGCCGCCCTCTCCACTGTTGCTGCGACCGCCAAGCCGGTTCATCGCGATCGCGAGTGTCTCATGCGCTTCTTTGCCCAACGATCCGAACGACATCGCCCCGGTCGTGAATCGCCGAGTGATGGCGCTCGCGGGCTCGACATCATCCAACGGTACCGGATCCCGCTCGACGAAATCCAGCAGGCCGCGCAACGTCGATTGTCGGCGAGTCTCGTCATTCGCGAGCTGGCTGAACTCCTTGAACGTCGAGTAGCTATCGCTGCGCGTCGCGTGCTGGAGCTTGGCGATCGTCAGCGGATTCCAGTTGTGATGCTCGCCCTGCACACGATACTGGTACTCACCTCCGGGATCGAGCCGCGTGGCGGATTCGTCATCAAACGCCTGCCCGTGTCGGCGCAACGTTTCCTCGGCAATCAGATCCATGCCGATGCCGCCCACGCGTGACGGCGTGCCGGCGAAGTGGCGATCCACGAGCGCCGCGCTCAATCCCACCGCCTCCCACAACTGGGCGCCACAGTAACTCTGCAATGTGGAGATGCCCATCTTCGACATGATCTTGAGAAGACCTTTGCCGAGCGCCTTTGTGTAGCGCTCCTGGGCGGCGGCGCCGTGAGGCTTGTCTCCGGTTGCTTCGGGGCGAGCCATTGCGGCGACAGTCTCGAGCGCGAGGTACGGATGCACCGCGCTCGCGCCGTAGGCGATCAGCAGCGCCAGATGCGAGACCTCTCTCGCTTCGCCGGTTTCGGCGATGAGACTCACGCGCCAGCGCAGTCCATCGCGAATGAGATGGTGGTGCACAGCTGAGACCGCGAGCGGCGACGGGATCGGAGCCTGGTCCACGCTCATCCCGCGGTCGCTCAGAATGAGAACGCCGCATCCGGCCGCGACAGCGTCGGAAGCGGCGCGACAAAGGTCGTCCACCGCCGATTCGAGCCCGCGAGCACCATCGGCAACTCGGAAAAGCGCGGGCAGGACTACTGCGCGCAGCTCGGGGTCAGTGACTCCGCGCAAGGCAGAGATCGCCTGCTCCGTCAGCACCGGCTGCGCGATGCGGATCTGCTTGGCGTGCTCAGCGGTTTCCTCCAGCAGATTGCACTGGGGCCCAACGTTCATCGCCAGCGACATCACGAGCTGCTCGCGAATGGGGTCGATGGCGGGATTCGTCACCTGGGCGAAAAGCTGCCGGAAGTAAGACGAGAGGAGCTGCGGACGCCGGGAGAGTACCGCCAGCGGCGTATCGTTCCCCATGGAGCCGGCGGGTTCCTCACCCGCGTCAGCCATCGGGCCGAGAACCATCTTCAGCTCGTCGGCGGTGTAGCCGAACGCGCGCTGTAGAACCGCGAGCGGCACGCAAGCCCCGCGAAAGGCGGCCTCATCCCTCGCACCTAGTACCTCGTACCTCCTACCTAGCTCTTCTCGCAGTTGCAGTTCATTCACCTCCCGCTCCGCGATGAGACTCGAGAGATCGATCCGCTGCTCCGCAACCCAGCGCCGGTACGGCCGCACCGAAGCCAGCTCCATCTTGATCGCTTCGTCGTCGAGTATGCGTCCCTGCGTTGTGTTGACGACGAGCATCTTGCCAGGCTCGAGTCTCCCCTTGGCGCGAATGTTTTCGACGGGAATCGTGAGCGCGCCGGCCTCCGACGAAAGCACGACGAAGTCGTCGGCGGTGACGACGTAGCGCGCGGGCCGGAGTCCGTTTCGATCGAGCATGGCCGCGACCTGGCGCCCGTCGGTGAAGGCCACCGCCGCCGGCCCGTCCCACGGCTCCATCAGCGAAGCGTGGTACTCGTAAAACGCCCTCCGCTCGGCCGACATCGTTTCATTGCGTTCCCATGCTTCCGGAATCAGCATCGCCATCGCGTGCGCGAGGGGCCGGCCGGCGAGCGTCAGCAGCTCCAGCACGTTGTCGAGGGAAGCTGAATCGCTCTGCTTCTCGCCGCAGACCGGCAGCAGCGCGGCAACGCGCCCGCCCAGGCGCCCAGAGGACATGAGGGCTTCGCGCACGCGCATCCAACTCAGATTGCCGCGCAGCGTGTTGATCTCCCCATTGTGGCAGAGAAACCGGTACGGGTGGGCCAGCCGCCACGATGGGAAAGTGTTGGTCGAGAAGCGCGAGTGGACCAACGCGATCCCGCTCGCCAGCTCCGGGTCGCAAAGGTCTTCATAGAATGGCGCCAGTTGATCCGGACGGAGCATTCCCTTGTAAACCACAGTGCGCGAGGAAAAGCTCGCCACGTAGCAGTCGCTGCCGAGCGCGCGTTCGCGCAGTGCGGCTTCTATTTTCCGTCGGATCACATACAGCGTTACTTCGAAGTCAGAGTTGGTATCGACCTCGCGTCCCACACCCATCCGCGCGACGAATATCTGCCGCATGG
>DASZZU010000080.1:0-7291 GCA_035544855.1 Gemmatimonadaceae bacterium
CTACCAAAGTAGAATGGGAACGGGTATGACCGGACAAATTTCTAGAACTCGAGGACGTGAGCTCGCCACATTCGCTCGATTTCCGGCCAGGACATCGCAAGACCTTTTTTGAGCGCCGCACGTAGCTGAGCATCGGTGCGCCCGCCCGTCATCAACGCTTTCACCGCCGTCATACCACCGTGCTGGTAGGTCATTTCGACCAACGCCGCGCCGGCCGGCCTCGTTCCCAAATCGTGTTCGCTGACCGTTAGAACGGAGTCTAGCGTTATCGCCGGGTGCGCAGCCAGGAACCCAGCGTAGTCTCTCATTACGTCGGGGAATGATTTTCCAAGCGATCCCCCCAGCCAGGTGGCCGCCCCTTCATTGATGATGCCGGGAATATTGCCCGCAACTACCAGTGGAAGCAACACGAAGTGCGTCAGTTCGTGGCGGTGGTTTTCGCCGAAGATCGAGTTCCCGACAAGAATCATCTGTCTGACGGGGTCAAAATAGGATGCCTGATCGCCGCCTACCATGAAGTCGAGGCCGAGGATCCGGTGGATTTCTTCGGGAGTGTCGGCGACATAATAGTTCAGGTCGGTGATTGGCTGCATGCCGAACATCGCCGCGACGGAATCAGCGAATCTCACCGCGCTTTTCGCCTTTCCCTCGTTGAAACTATGACCGGGCTGAACGATGTAGGTGATATGTCCGACCGAGTGTCGTTTCCAGTCGTGAGTCAATCGAGGCAACGCGTTTGCAAATACCCAATGGCCGCTCTCACGAATGGCGTAGACTCGCGTCAAGGCGATCGGTTTGATGTCCTTCGTCAACCCGTTCGCGGACGCGAACAATGTTCTTACCACGTACTCGTCGGTCGCTCCCGGCTGAGCGAGCTGTATTGATAGCACCGTGGCGGGGAACCCCTGATACGCGTAGCCGCCCGCTATGTCGTATCGAGACCATTTTCGCTGTTCCGCGACAGACCAGTACTTCGTTGGGGACTGACGCTGGGCATCTGAGCGGAGGTAATCACGCCAAGCTCGGTATATCTCAGGCACTGGGCCTTGTGTCGTGTAGTCACCCGATCCCGTGAAGGAGGTGTCGAGCCCCCAACCGGGAACGACACGAACGGAATCCTGCGAGCGAGCCACACTCGAAAAAACCACATGAGAAACAAGCGCGAGTGCAACCAACCATAATTTCGGCGTAGGGCGCATTATGGCTCCAATACGGAAACGGTCTTCAGAGGCGCCGGTCAGAATCGAACTGACGAATAGCAGATTTGCAGTCTGCCGCCTTACCACTTGGCCACGGCGCCGTGCAACAAAGTTATCCGGTTTTGAGGCCCCAGAGCAATCGGGCCGCGAAGATGCCGAGAGCTAATCCGGCACCGACAATCAATACGAGCATGATCAGCGCGAGCGCCATCACTCCGAGCACGTTACGTCGCTTCGGCGGAGCACTCCCGGTCGCGACCAGATGACGCTCCAGCAGCGCAACGTTCATCACGTTCGACTTCCACGCGGCGTCGAACACGTCACCCAGGGCCGGAATCGCGCCGAGGAGTGTATCGATACCGATGTTCACCAGCATCCTCGCCAGCGTAAACGTCGGCACCTCCGCTCGCACCGCTTCCAGAACGATGTACCCCGAGAGCACCGCGCCGATCAGATCTCCGATTCCGGGGATCAGTCCGAGAATCGGATCCAAGCCTATCTTCCAGTTCGTGCCCGGAACTGGTATCGAGCTGTCGAGCAGCCGCGCCAAGATACGAACGCGCCGGGTCGTCGTGTCCGAGCTGAGGATTCCCCCGGAAGCAGGAACCACAACTCGCGGATTAGTCCGGCTCACCGCGCCACCTTCGCATCCAGCGCCGACATCCTTCTCGTGCCGGGATAAGGCTTGTCGCCCTTGATCGTGGTCCACAAAATCCGGTTAAAGAGATCATCATCCGAAGTGTCCTCCACCTTCAGGGTCAGCTTCTTCGACGCCTCTGCCATTGCTCCCCTCCTTGGATTTACTTCCTTCAGCGACACACTCGGCGTTAGCACACTGTAAGGACTGAGATCAGGGGTAGTCTCCCAGATCTCCCGCAATGGACGTCCGTAATAGTCGAACTGCGACATGCGGCCGAGCCCAAGGATGTCTTCGATCGTCGCCAGCACATCGGTCGTATTCGCGAAGCGGTGCATCACTCTGCCTCTGTTGTACGGCGAGATTACGAGCAGCGGCGAGCGATGTGAGTCGACGTGGTCAGGGCCGTCCTGCGCATCGTCCTCGAGCACGAAGACGGCGGTGCTCTTCCAGAACGCACTCTTCGACAGTGCCTCGACCAGTCTCCCTAGCGCGAGATCGTTATCCGCCATGTACGCTCTTGGCGTTGGCATCCCTGCGCTCGCTCCGGACGTGTGATCGCTCGGCAAACGAACTATTTCGAGCGCGGGCATCTTCCCGGCCTTCACGAATTCCTGGAATTCCTTTAGCCAGATCTCCACCCTCACCTGATCCGGGATCTGCATGCTGAATCCCGGATACGCGCTGTTTGTGTGCGCCCGAAGCGTCGGCTTGGTAGCCGTGTAGGCTGGCGGCTTTATTCCAGTTGGATCGTCGGGCTCATCGACGAATTCGCCGTAGTTCCTGTAGGTGATGCCCGCTCGATCGGCGAGATTCCACAGATATCCGCTCGACGGCTCTGCGACATCGTCTTCCGGAAGCGCGCCGCGATTAAATCCTTCGTAATCGTAGCTCCGGCCGCGGTCGGAGTAGTTGGACGAAATCGTCTTCTCTGAATAATCCGTCACATACGCCGCCATCGACCAGTTATGCCCGTCCGGACTCACTTCAGCGTTCACGAAGAACCTGTCGAAGATTCCGAAGCGCTCCGCCAGCGCGTGATGGTTCGGCGAGATGGCGCGCGGGAAGAACACCAGTGATGAATCGCCATCGGCCCCCGAGAGATCGCCGAGAACCTGATCGTAGGTGCGATTCTCCTTGATGATGTAGATGACGTGCTCGAATGGCGGGTACTTGTCGGTCCGGCGCGCTGAATTCCATCCGTTCGCCGAAGCGACGCGCTGGGAGAATCCGTCGAGCTCAGCGCTGCTCGCATTTGCGGCAGGAATGATCGTGAGCGTGCCGTTGATCTGGCCAAGCGTATAGTCCGGGCTCTGAGGAGGCCGTTGCCGATCCGGCTGCGGGTGTCCAACGTTCGGTGCTGTTCCTCTTCCCTTACCGTTCACCACGAGAAGATCGCCGCCGTCCGCAGCGACCGCGGATGGATACCAACCGACAGGAATTCTTCCCGTCAACGCATCACTGCCAGTCGCTGACGAGGACCCGGCAGTAGCCGCCGAAAGATCGAAAACCGATATCGCATTGTTGTCGGCTTCGGCAACGAAGAGACGCGTCCCATCAGCCGAAAGCGCCAAAGCGTTCGGCGTACTGCCCTCACCAGTGCCGGCCGGCGACGCATCATTGAGAGTAGCAACCACGCGGCGAGCTTTCGTGTCGACCACACTGATTTTGTCAGTGCTTCCCGACGCGACGAACAGCCGGGAGCCGTTCGTGTTCAGTGCGAGAGCCGACGGATGACGTCCAACGCGCAGTCGAGCTCCCTCGGCCAGCATTCCATTCCCGCGCGGGGCGAAAACAGAAACCGTCCACCCACCCCACGCGGACACGTACACCGTTCCGTCCGGTGCTACCACCACTCCGTAGGGATAACGCTCGGTGCCGAGCCTTTGCACCACCCGACGCTCCGCAAGGTCGATCACTGCGAGCGAGTCGCCGAGATTCTCCGCCGCGTAAAGAGTTCGTCCGTCGGGCGAGATCGCGATTCCCGCTGGATACCGGGTTCCGTCCTTTCCTTTCTGCTTCGTCGCAAGCACAATGCTGTCCGCGAGCTTTGCCGCGCGTTCGCGCCAGTCGAACCGGTAGATCACATCCTGGTTGCCGCCGGACACGTATAGCGATCTGCCGTCGGGGCTGAATGCGACGCCGAGAAAAACTGCAGGTAGTGGAATCGTCTGAAGGACTCTCCCCGAAGGTCGATCTACAACCTGGATTCCCTGCTCCCTCCATCCATTCAGCAACGCCACCACTCGATCCTTCTCCGGAGAGAGCGCCATCGCCAGCGGCATCGAGCCGAGGTTGTAGGAAACGCCTGCCGGATCCAGAGTGCGCCCCGTTGGAAGTCGACGAGGCCCGGAAGGATCCTGTGCGGCAATTGCCGCCGTGGCGCGCGGAGAAGGGGAGTTGCAGGCACTCCCGATGAGAGACAGAGCCAGCAAGCCCAGGGATGTGTATTTCATCCCGCGAAAGATGGCATTGACACCCGATTCTGCCAGTCGGATAATGCGCAAATGAAGACTCGCTCCGCTGAGACACACATTGTTCCTGCGACGAAGAAAGACATCCCTCTCATTCGCGAATTCATTCTCGAGCTCGCCGAGTACGAGCGCGCGCTCCCCGGCGAAGCGCCTGTGACCAAGAAGGATCTCGCCGATACCCTGTTCGGTAAAAGGCCCGCCGCGGAGGTTCTCATCGCTTATCTCGGCGACGTGCCTGCGGGGTTCGCCCTTTTCTTTCACAACTATTCCACCTGGCTTGGCAAGCGCGGTATTTATCTGGAGGATCTTTTCGTCAGGCCTGCCGCCAGAAAGCATGGGGTCGGCTTCGCGCTGCTGCGCGCGCTGGCGAAGATAGCCATGGACCGGGATTGTGGACGCGTTGATTGGTCGGTGCTCAACTGGAACGAGCTGGCAATCAACTTCTACAAGCAGATCGGCGCGAAGCCGATGGACGACTGGACCTCCTTCCGCTTGAGCGGTGACACGCTAGCGCAGATCGCCGGTCGCAAATCGGACACCCGTTAGGCACACTGCTTAACTTCCAGCCTTATGCGGCGAAGCATCGCGTGGATGTTGAAGGGCCGCTGGCTGACTGAAGTCTCACGGCCATTGCGACCTATTGGTGCAAGGAATCGTCCAGAGGATGAATGCGAATTGACATGAGCCCGCACACGCCGGAATCCGACCCAATACAATGATCTACGGTCGCCAACCACGACAGCTGATCGTTGTTTGGGGTTTTTCGATGCTCCTGATCCTGCTGATCAACTGGCTCGAGACGCAGGCACCGGCGTTGCACGAGCTTGTGCTACCCTTTTACTGGATCATCCTCGCTGTCGCGTTCTATCTCACCTGGCGCTGGCTTCGTGCGCGCTCAAAGAAGGATCGGAGGGGAGAGGATCGCAGGCACGTCGATCGTCGCGACGAGAACGAATCACCTGGTTCTGATAATTGACAGGTAGAAACGAAGAAGCCCATGCCGATGGTTGAAGAACGCAGAGCGGAGCAGCGCGGACGCCTCTCGAGCTTCTCGAATCCGATTTATACAGCCCTTCGGGCGTCCGCCGCAAAAGCTGATTCTCTGGCCGGAGTGCTCGGCATCTTTCTCGTCGGCGGTCTCATCGTCGCCGTCATTGGCACGGCACTGTTCGTGACTCTCGCGAGCTATGTTCGATCAGGGAGTACCCAGGCCTTCGACGAATCCGTGATTCGCTGGCTGCCTGCGCATCACACCCCCGGTCTCGACGCCGTAATGGTGGAGATAACCGCGCTCGGCACCGGCATCGTCGTGATGATGGTAGTTGCGGTCGCTGCGCTCTTTCTGGTGCTTGCCGAGCACAAGTACTCAGCGATGCTTCTGCTCGCGTCGACATTTGGTGGAATAGTCCTGAACGGAGTGCTCAAGCTCGGCTTCAACCGGCCCCGGCCAACCATCTTCGTTCCATCCGTTCACGCCGTCAGCTCCTCTTTCCCCTCAGGGCACGCAATGAGCGCGGCGATCGTCTACGCCACGGTCGCCTACCTTGCTGCTCGACTCCACAAGAGAAGGTGGGCACGGTGGCTCGTGATGACGGCCGCATTCATCGTCATCGCGCTCATTTCGTTCAGTCGCATCTATCTGGGAGTGCACTATCCGTCGGATGTCCTCGCCGGAATCGTCGTCGGTCTGGCGTGGGCGGGGTTCTGCATGGCGACGCTGGAGGCTATTCAGAAATTCGCGGTTCGCCTCGATCCTTGGATTCAAAAGAGCGAGCAGCCTGCGCTTTCCGGGCCGCCTCGCTCCCGGACCGGATCTTCGTAGCCTCACTCACATCCGCCAGCGCCGCTACGTTCTCGACGAACACCTGCGTCAGCTCGTCGACCCTGTCGTGAACCAGCATGTCACTCGCACGCGAGATGGTCGCCGCGCGCTGTGTGACATCATCGATCGCCGCGCGCACCGTGGACACCGGTCCTTCAGCAAGCATCCGTGAAATAGCGGCCGACGGGGCGACATCTCCAGCCAGACATTGCACGAGAATTGCCCGCATCACCGGCGGCTGCACGTCGTCAGTGAGACGATTGATGGCTTCGGCTTCCAAACCTGTCCGACTGCCCATGTTCATGCGATTGGAGATTGACGAAAGCGGTTCGATCGACACCCTGCTTCTCCGGCACAACATGCGCCAACCCGACGCGGATCAGTTATATCACACTATACCGGAGGACCAGCATGGCTGCGCGCAAATCAGGGGGCGGACGCAAATACGGTAAGGCGGCATCCAAGCGCGTCGAGAGCGCGATGCGCCGCCGCAAGAAGGGGACGCTCAAGTCCGGCAGAAGCGGAAGGACCGTAAAGAGTCGCAAGCAGGCGATTGCGATCGGTTTGTCCGAGGCGCGAAAGAAAGGCGCCAAGGTCCCGCGCAGGGCCACCCATGGGCGACGAAACGGCTGAGCTGTCCCCCCTTTCAGCTGGGCTTCAATACTTCGCCAGATAATTGTCGAGCTCCCACTTGGAGACCTGGCTTATGTACTCCTCCCACTCCAGTCGCTTCGCTGCCAGAAACTGGTTGGTAATGTGCTCGCCAAGAGCGTCGGTGATGACGTCATCCTTTTCCAGCTCGTTGCAGGCTTCTTCGAGATTGTGCGGCAGGTCGTCGATCCTCAGACGACGCTTCTCGCGGTGCGACATCTCCCAGATGTTGGTGTTCACCGGCTCGCGCGCATCAGCCTTGGTGGCGATACCATCCAGCCCCGCGGCGAGCTGCACGGCCAGCGCGAGGTAGGGGTTCGCCGACGGATCCGGAATCCGTAACTCTATTCTCGTTCCCAGCCCTCTACGGTCGGGAATGCGAATCATCGGCGACCGGTTCCGCATCGACCAGGCGACGTTCACGGGCGCCTCATAACCGGGAACGAGTCTCTTGTACGAGTTGACGAGCGGATTCGTGATCGCGGTGAACCCGCGCGCGTGACGCAAT
>DASZZU010000081.1:0-45139 GCA_035544855.1 Gemmatimonadaceae bacterium
CTCTCGAGATAGATGTTCATTCAGTTCCCATGTAGAGGTCCTTCGGATATTCCACCCTCTCGAGGAACAGCCCGTGGGGTGGAGCGGGTTGAGAGACTTTGCTATTGTCGTCCTGTGTAAGTAGCTCGGCCATAACACTGGGGTCATGCTTACCTTCGCCAATCTCGAGCATTGTGCCGACCAGAAACCGCACCATGTGGTGAAGAAATCGGTCGGCCCGAATGTCGAATACGAGACCGCCCTCGCGCTCGCGCCAGGCGGCGTGGAATACAGTACAGCGGTGGTCGTCACGCTCCGGGGCGGTTCCCTTGACTGCAAACGCACGAAAGCAGTGCTGGCCGCGGATTGCCTGCGCAGCGGTAGCCAGTCGGCCGAGGTCGCTAGGCTTCTTCCAGACCAGCTCTCTGTTCCGGCGAAACGGGGAGGATGCGAGATCGTCTGTGCCTACGTAGTAGCTGTAGCTGCGCGACACCGCGCTGTAGCGCGGATGGAACTCATCACGCATTTCGAAGGCTGCCGCAATCCATACATCGTCCGGAAGAATGGCGTTCATCGATCGTCGGAGAGCGAGCGCGCTCCACTTCTCAGGCACGCGCACTCCCGCAGCCTGGCCGCGCGCGTGAACACCCGCATCTGTCCGCCCGGCGCCCACGACCGCGATTGGTGCTCCACACAATTTGGACACCGCCGCTTCGAGCTCGCCCTGAACCGTCCGTTCGTCAGGCTGCCGCTGCCAGCCGGAAAAGCGCGCGCCATCGTAGTGCAACACGAGTTGCACGGAACGCGACAGCATCGCGTGAAATTATCCCCGCAGGACTCACTGTCAAGGAACGTAAAGCGTTGAAGATGATTGACTTTCGCAGGTTGGCTCGTCAATGTGGAACGACTTTCACTCTAATGATGATCGGCTGACCTCACGATGGCCCCACGAACTCTTGCTGGACTGTCAACCGTACTCGCCTCGGCCGGCAACGTCGCCGAGGCGCTTAACGCGTTGAGCCAGGACATCGCTGAGCACGACCGCAACGGAAACGTCGTGCTGTTCAGCTACGACGCCCGCCGCGATCTGCTCGCTGAGCGCCTCATGCCTGCGCACGAAGGCATGAGAACAGCGCAGCTGGAGATCGCTCTCGATCACCTTCCCAGCGCGATCAGGCGCACCATTTCGGCTGGCAAACAGTTCGCAGACCTCGGCACGGAGTCAGGCGACTACCAGAAGCTGCTCGGAGTCGGTGCTTCCCCCGAAGCGGGGGTGCTGCTTCTGCGCGGGCTTCTTGTCGACGGCGAGCTCGCCGGCGTGCTCGCCCTCTCGGAGCCCAAGACGCGATTCGGGCACAGACTCTCAGAAAAAGTCGCGCCCGCCGTGGATCTGTTCTCGCTGGCCTTTGCCCGATTGGCCGAGCGTCGCGCGCGTGAAGAAGCCGTGCGAACACTGGAAGAGCTTACCAAGGCGCTCAACGAGGAAAACGCACGCTCACTGCAGGATCTCCAGCGAAAGCTCGCCGAAGCGCGGGCGGCGCTGAACGGGAAGGGAGGTGGCGATTCGATTCGCGTCTCTCAGCTCAAGCGAGCGATCGAGGTTGCCGCCGTCGAGGGGCGCGCGACAGCCGAGCGGCTGTCCGCGGTAGAAGAGCAGGTGCGAGTGGCGGTGACGAAGCTGGAAAAAGCCCACGTGCAGCTTCATGCGCAGGGCGAGGCGCTTCAAACGCAGAGCAATATTATCTATAAGGTGGAGCAGGCGCTCCGCGACGCGACGGCGGGCCGGGGCGACTCGCGCAAGATTCTGGAAGAGGTGCTTCAGATCGTTACGTCGAAAGAGCAAACCTCTTCGCTGTAAGCGAGCAACAGTGAGCGCGCCACCACCGAACGCGCTCCAGGGGGCGATTCATAAGCTCGCCTTTCGGGAGCCTCTCACCGCCGACGACGCGCAGGCAGCGTTCGACATCGTGATGCGAGGCGAGGCGACGGCGGTCCAGGTTGCAGCCTTGCTCTCCGCCCTCCGCGCAACCGGGGAAAGCGTGGATGTCGTAGCCGGAGTCGTCAGAGCGCTCCGCACCGCAATGGTCGCACTTTCTGCTGAAGACCCTGATGGACTCGTGGATACGTGTGGAACCGGCGGCGGCGCGATTGCAACTTTCAATATCTCGACCGCCGCTGCTATCGTCGCTGCCGGAGCAGGGGTTCGCGTCGCGAAGCACGGCAATCGCTCGTTCACGACGAAGTGCGGGAGCGCGGACGTTCTCGAGGCCCTGGGTGTGGCGATCGAGGTCCCGGTCGCGACCATGGAAGCGTCCCTCAGAGACGCGGGGATCGTGTTCATGTTCGCGCCGCTGATGCACCCGGCGATGCGGCACGTGGGGGCCGTCCGCCGCGAGCTGGGGATTCCCACCGTGATGAACATCGTCGGTCCGCTGGCGAATCCGGCGCGCGCGGGCCGACAGGTGGTGGGGGTGGCAGACATCGAGCGCGTACCGATTCTGGCTGGAGCTCTCGCAGCGCTTGGCACCACGCACGCGATGGTGGTCTACGGAGAGCCGGGCCTGGACGAGGTCTCACCGCTCGGACCGACGCATGTAGTGGAAGTGCGAAACGGCTCAACGAGCCGTTGGACCATCCACCCCGAAGAGCATGGATTCAAGAAGGTCGCGCGCGAGGATCTCGCTGGCAGTGAGCCGGCCGAAAACGCCCGGATCATCATGATGATATTGGACGGGAAAGGTCCGTCCGGCGCCCGTGCGGCAACACTCCTGAACGCGGCCGCCGCGATCTACGTCAGCGGCAGAGTAAAGTCGTACGCGGACGGAGTCGCGGCCGCGAAAAAATCGATCGACTCTGGCCAGGCAAAATCAGTTCTAGACCGCTTGAGGCGAGCGAGCCCAAAGCCCGCCAAGACAATAGCTTAAACGGTTTAGTTCTAGAACCTTCTCAGCACGCCTACGACGATCCCCTGGATCGAGATGTCGTTCTCGTGGACGTAGATCGGATCCATGGTCTCGTTGGCGGGCTGCAAGCGTATGCGACCGTCGCGCTCGCGGTAAAACTTCTTGACCGTTGCCGATGTGCCGTCGATCAGCGCGATAACCATCTCTCCGTTGTCGGCAGTGTTCTTCTCGTTGACGATGACGAAGTCGCCGTCGCGAATCTGTTCGTCGATCATCGAGTTGCCGCGGACGCGCAGGACGTAGTGGTTTCCTCCGCGCCGTACCAGATCTTCGGGCACGCCAATCGATTCGGGGATCTGGATCGCCTCGATCGGGAGGCCGGCCGCCACGGTGCCCAACAGCGGAAGTGACATCGCTCGAGGCAGCACGTCCGACGGCATGAGCTCGATGCCGCGGCTCTCGTTGTAAGCGCGCTTGATGTAGCCCTTACGCTCGAGATTGGTGAGATGCTCGTGGACGGTTGCGAGGGAGTTATAGTTAAACTGCGTCGCAATCTCCTCGAAGCTCGGCGCGTAGCCGTGCTCTTCAGAGTAGTTCGCGAGGTAGGTGAGAATCTCCCGCTGGCGTTTTGTGAGCGACATATCCCTTTCCGCGGCTGGTTTGTGTACGGACCGGTCGGTCTTTCCTACCGAACATTTGCCGAATTCCTACGTTAGCCGAAGATCGACCGAAGCGCAAGCTCTTTCGGCGTGGACGCCTCCGGGTGGAACTCTCGGTGAGTTGACGGACGAAGCACGCGCCCGCGCCGCAACGCTCGCCCCTCGTACAGCAGACCTCGCGCGTGCGATCGAGAGACTGAGCCAGCCACTGGGGTTCGCTGCCGCACTTCGGCGCGCGCACGTCGCGGTAATCGCCGAGGTCAAGCGGTCGTCACCGTCGAAGGGCGAGATCAACACGGGGCTCGACATCGAGAAACAGGTGCGAGCCTATGAAAAGGGCGGGGCGGCGGCGATCTCGATTCTCACCGAGCCGCGACGGTTCGGAGGCTCCAATGAGGATCTTGTTCGCGCGCGCGCCGCGGTCCCGACTCCGCTGCTCAAGAAGGATTTCCACGTCGACGTCGTGCAGATCCTCGAAGCCCGCTCTCTCGGCGCATCCGCGGCGCTCGTAATTGCGCGAGCGGTGCCTCCTGTCCGCCTGAAAGAGCTCATCAAGATGGGCGAAGAGGTCGGGATCGAGATACTGGTGGAGGTGCGCGACGCGGACGAGCTGGACCTGGCACTTTCGCTCGACGCACGCTTGATCGGCGTCAACAACAGAAATCTCGAAACGCTCGAGATCGATCCGGAGACGTCGCTCCGCCTCTTACCGCTGATCCCGCGGGAGATTGTGGCGATAGCGGAGAGCGGAGTGAAGTCGAACGCAGACGTAACCCGAGTGGCAGCCGCGGGAGCGGATGCCGTGCTGATAGGGTCGGAGCTCTCTGCTTCGGCCGATCCAGAGGCGGCAGTTCGCGCTCTCACGGGCGTAGCACGGACGGCCGGTGCTCGCAAAGGTTAAGTTCTGCGGCATGACGCGGCCCCAGGACGCAGCGATCGGCGCTGAGATTGGCGCGAGCTACATCGGCGTGGTGTTCGCCGACGGGCCGCGGCGCGTTACACCCGGTCAGGCGAAGAAGATTTTCGAGGCGGCCGGCAAAAAAGTAAAACACGTGGGAGTATTCGGTACGAACGACCCCGACGAGATCGCGCGGACTTCGGAGGAAACGCACCTCGATGTGGTGCAGCTTCACAATGATCCGACGACCTCCGACCTAAAGGCGATCCGCAGAAAATTCAGTGGCGAGATCTGGGCGGCGATCAGAATCGCCGGCACGCGCATACCTGAGGAAGCCGAAGCGTTCTTCGACAGCGCCGACGCGATCGTGCTCGACGCGAGAAGCGACAAACAGCTTGGCGGAACAGGACAGGCTCTAGCCTGGAACGAGCTCGCCGTTGATCTTGCCCGCGATAGAGGCAGCTCCGCCGTCGTCCTCGCCGGAGGGCTCAAGCCGAGCAACGTCGGCTCGGCCGTACGCACGCTCGCGCCGGACGTCGTCGATGTCTCGTCCGGTATCGAGAGCGCTCCGGGGATCAAGGATCCCTGGCTGATGCGCGAATTCTACGCGGCGGTTTCCGGCTCTCGCGCAGTTTAACATGCCGACGGACACCGTTCACCGCTTTGGAGCGTTCGGCGGACGATATGTACCCGAGACGCTCATCCCCGCGCTCGACGAGCTCGACGCAGCGTTCGATGAAGCGATGCGCGACACGCAGTTCGTCGGAGAGCTCGACCGCCTGCTCAAGGAGTACGTAGGAAGACCCTCTCCACTGAGTACTGCTCCGCGGTTTTCGGAGGAGGTCGGCTGCGCCGTCTACCTCAAGCGCGAGGATCTGAACCACACCGGGGCGCACAAGATCAACAACGCTCTCGGACAGGCGCTTCTCGCCCAGCGGATGGGAAAGCGCCGCATCATCGCGGAGACCGGGGCTGGGCAGCACGGAGTCGCGACCGCGACGGTGTGCGCGCGCTTCGGACTCGAGTGCACCGTGTACATGGGCGAAGTGGACATGCGGCGGCAGGAGCTGAACGTCTTCCGGATGCGACTCATGGGCGCCAAGGTGGTCCCCGTTCGCTCCGGAACGCGAACGTTGAAGGACGCGACGAGCGAAGCGATCCGCGACTGGGTCACCAACGTAAACGACAGCTACTACATCATTGGCTCGGTGGTCGGGCCGGCCCCCTATCCCCGCATGGTGCGCGACTTCCAGTCGGTGATCGGCCGCGAAGCAAAGGATCAGATGCTCGAGACCGCGGGGCGGCTTCCGACGAGCGTGGTCGCCTGCGTCGGTGGTGGGTCGAATGCGATGGGGATCTTCCACGCGTTCGTCGGCGACCCGTCGGTCGAGCTCGTTGGGGTCGAGGCGGCGGGCAGAGGCCTCGACAGCGGGGAGCATTCCGCCTCCCTCCAGCGGGGTGTCCCCGGCGTGCTCCACGGCTCTTTGAGCTACCTGCTTCAGGATGAGAACGGTCAGGTTCATCCCGCTCACTCCATCTCGGCCGGGCTGGATTACCCCGGGGTCGGTCCCGAGCACTCCCATCTCAAGGACACCGGCCGGGCTCTTTACGTCTCCGTCACCGACGACGAAGCAGTCGAGGGCCTGGGCATCCTCAGCCGCCTGGAGGGCATTATCCCCGCCCTGGAGACGTCACACGCCCTCGCCTGGGTCGTCAAAGACAAGCGTCGGTGGAAAGAGACGGACGCCCTCCTGATCTGCATCAGCGGACGGGGCGACAAAGATCTCGCGCAGATAACTGAGATGGGACTTCTTCCCGAATGACAACGTCGGCAACCGCAAACACGGAACAGAACGAGCTCGACGAGCCGTCCTTTCCGATCATTTACGTAACCGACCTTCTGAAGTCGTTCGTCAAGGCTGTTCGGGCGCATCAGCTTTATCTCCCCAATAACCCGATGCACGCGCGGTCCCTCGAGTCGGTGCGAGAAGCGTTCGCGACGCTTTGGCAAAAGACCGACGAGCTCGAGCTTCAGATCGTCGAAACGCAGCTGATGTGGGAAGGGCGGGTTGTTCTCGACGAACGCGAGAGAACCAGCGACAACATTGCCTGGCTTCTCTACAAGGACGGAATCCGCGAGCTGAAGATGCTGAAAGGATTCGAGGAGGAAGAGCTCGGAACGCTCTTCGATCTTCTTCAGCGGGTTCGCAAGGCGACGGACGACGACGACGATCTGCTCACGCTGATGTGGGAGCGTGAGTTTGCGACACTCCAGTACAAATACGTAGACCTCACCGCCGAAGGCGGGCCTGGCGTCGAGTCGATGGAGCGCGCGGAGCAAAAGGAAAACATTCTCTCGCCGGCGCAGGCAGAAGCAGGCCTCGAGACGACCAACTCGTCCATCGCGAGTCTCGATGCGTTCGATTCGACCCTCTATTTCCTCGACGATCGGGAAGTCGAGTATCTGCAGGGAGAGATCAAGCGCGAATTCTCGACGGACCTGAGACCAGCAGTGATCGCATCGCTGCTGGACATCTTCGAGACCCACAAGGATCCGACCGTGCGCGAGGAGATTTGCGGGCTCCTCGACTACTTCCTTCTCATACTGCTCTCGAGTGCCCAATACAGAAACGCGGCGTATCTGCTGCGCGAAGCCGGCGTCACCGCGAATCGAGCGCCGGAAATTCTGGAGCCGCAGAAGCAGCGATTGTTGCAGCTCGGCGAATTGATGAGCGATCCGAAGCCCCTCGGCCAGCTCCTCCAGGCGCTCGAAGTCTCGCCCCTCCACGCGCCGCAGATGGAGCTTGACGAGCTATTCGGAATTCTCCAGCCCCGCGCCCTCGAAACGATACTTGGTTGGATCGGTCGCACCACCAATCCGCAGCTCAAGATGTTGCTCGAGCTCGCTGCCACGCGGCTCGCCGCTGCGCACAGTGCCGAGCTCATACGCCTGATCGGCTCGGACGATGAAGCGGTCGTGCTGCAAGCGATCCGGCGCGCCGCCGCCATCAAAACGCCCGCGGCAGTGCCCGCGCTGGGAAAGATGCTCACGGTAGGAGAGCCGGAAGTGCGCGTCGCCGCTGTAACTGCTCTTACCGAGATTGGGTCGCCCGGTGCCATGCAGATGCTCGAGCGCGCCCTGATCGACGAGGACCGCGAGGTCCGGATAGTCGCCGTACGCGCGCTCGGCGCGCGCAACGCACGGGCTGCACTCCCGCGCATCGAAGCCGCCATCAGGGGAAAGGATCTTCGCGAGAGCAACCTGACGGAGAAAATGGCGTTCTTCGAAGCTTTCGGCCTGCTGTCCGGCGACGGCGGAATTACGCTCCTCGACGGGGTACTGCACGCCAAGGGCTTTATGGGCGGCAAGCGCGACAATTCCGAGTTTCGCGCCTGCGCGGCGATGGCGCTCGGCAAGATTGGATCGACAAAGGCGATGGAATCGCTGAATCGAGCGGCTAGTGAGAAGGATGTCATCGTGAGGAACGCCGTGAGCCGGGCGATTCGCGGAACGGCGACATGAGCGCGGCCGGGGCCGTCACCGAGTCCGTTCGCAGCGAGGGCGACCGCCAGTCGGGATCCAACGTTCGTCGCGGCGGGAGAAGCTTCATGATCGCGTTCTACGCGGCGCTGCGCGCGATCAAGCTTTATCCTCTCGAGCACAGCGCCGTGCAGAAGACACTGGCGGAGCTTTCACAGGTCGCCGAGGAGCTGCGCGCAGAGGAAGGCGAGCTCGAGTTCCGCGTGTCGGGCGAATTCATCTTCATCAACTCCACCCGGCTCAGACTCGACCTCAGCAACTACGCGACGTTCGGTCACATCCTGACGCTCTGCAAACTTTCCGGCATTGGGGCCATTCACGTCGGCCCGCGCGGAACAGCGCGGGACTGGACGTTTCTCCTGTCGCTTCTCGGCGGAGAAACCAAGAGTGCCCCCGCCGAGCGGTACAATGAGATCGTCACCCGGCTGAACGAGACGAAGATCGAGACCTTTCAGCTCGATGCCCCAACCGAGACGCAAACGGACAGGGAGTTCAACGAGGAAGCGAAGGCCGCGGCGAACCGCACCTACTCCCAGTCTGTAGCGGTCACGAAGGATGTGATCAACTCAGTACGCATCGGCAAGACGCCCAATATCCGAAAGATCAAGCGAGTGGTGCAGGGAATAGTCGATCAGGTGCTGAACGAGGAGACTTCGCTCATAGGTCTGACCGCAATCCGCGATTACGACGAGTACACTTTCACCCATTCGGTGAACGTGTGCATTTTCTCGATCGCCCTGGGCCGGCGTCTCGGGATGACGAAGCTCCAGCTCTACGAGCTCGGGCTCGCGGCGTTGATGCACGACATCGGGAAATCGCGTGTCCCGCTCGATCTTCTCCAGAAGACTGGCGAGCTCACCGACGAAGAGTGGAAGTGGATGGCTGCTCATCCATGGCTCGGCGTTCTTGTCCTGTTCCAGTTCCGGCGGCAGCAAGAGGAGCTTTCGTACCGTGCGATGACGGTCTGCCACGAGCACCACATGAAGATCGACCTCACCGGCTACCCGAAAGCGGTCCGTCCGCGCCAGGTGAGCTTGCTCAGCAAGATCGTGTCGATAGCGGACGGCTACGACGCCGCAACTTCCAGACGCGTCTACAAGACGGAAGCACTGGCGCCGTCCGCTGTGCTTGAGGAGATGCGCGACAACCCTCGTCGCGGCCTCGACCAGGTCCTCGTCAAGGCTTTCATCAACCTGCTGGGCATCTACCCCGTCGGCACTCTCGTCATCCTGGACACGTTCGAGCTCGCCGTCGTTTCGGCGTCCAACCCCAATCCCGAAGCATTGTCCAGACCGATCGTTAAGATTATCAGCGACGCACAGGGCAACAGAATCAGTCCGCCGCTCGTCGCAGACCTCGCGATCCCCGAGGCGGCCGGTCAATACGCGCGCACAATCATCAAGACGGCGGACCCAGATCGGTATGGCATCACCCCGGGCGACTACCTCATCTAACGCAATCTCGCGTCGCTTCGACGCTCTCCGGAACGAATCCCGCCGCGCGCTCGTCTGCTACGTCACCGCCGGACATCCTGATCTTCCCCGCTCGCTGGATACTCTCCACGCCTTGCAGGAAGGCGGCGCCGACATCGTGGAGCTCGGAGTCCCATTCTCCGATCCAATTGCCGACGGACCGATCATTCAGGCCAGCTCGCAGCGGGCACTGGAGAACGGGATGACCTATGACGGAGTTCTCCACCTCATAGAAAGCGCGAAGCTCAAAGTACCCGTGGTTCTATTCAGTTACCTGAACCCAGTGCTCGCGGCGGGCGACAGCGCGCTGACACGCGCTGCCGAGGCTGGCGCCAGCGGAATCCTCATTACCGACATACCGGTCGGCGAGGATCCTGAGCGCGAGGAATGGCTCGGGAACAGCCCGCTTGCATTCATCAGGCTCGTCGCGCCGACGACACCCAGGGAACGTATGGCGGAGATCGCCCGCCACGGCAGCGGCTTCGTTTATCTTATCAGTCGTCTCGGGGTTACCGGATTGCAGGAACACACTGCGGCATCTCTGCCGGAAACGATCTCGCGGCTGCGCTCGACGACATCCCTGCCGATATGCGTGGGCTTTGGAATATCGACGCCCGCGCAGGCGCGAGCGGTCGGGAGTCTCGCCGATGGCGTCGTCGTGGGTAGCGCGATCGTGAGAGCGGCCGAAGAAGGTACTGAGGCTGTACTAGCTCTCACGCGGAGCTTGAGGGAGGCGCTCGATGGGTAGCAACAGTCCGACCAAAGACGACGTGGTGACGCTCAAGGCGATGCGATTTCACGCGCGCATCGGCGTTCTCCCGCACGAGGCCGAGATCGCGCAATCGATAGAGGTCGATGCTTCGCTCTGGGTGAGACGCACTGATGGCGCGCTGTCCGCGAAGGACATAGTCGACTACAGACGCGTCTACGACCTCGTCGCTGAAGTGGTCACGAACGGACACATCAGCTTCCTGGAGGAAGTCGCTGAGAGGATCGCCGATCGCGCGTTGCAGCTGCCTCTCGTCACACGAGTGCGTATTGCGGTCCGGAAACCGAACGTCGCGCTGCCGGGTCCGCTCGCCTATGCAGAGGTCGCGCTCGAAAGAGAGCGTGCGTGAAAGATGTCGCCTACATAGCGCTTGGCTCCAACCTCGGCCAGCGTGAGGTATTTTTGGCGCAGGCGAGGGGCGCGATCGCCGCGTTACCGGGCACACGAGTGCTCGGGGAGACCGGGGTCGAGGAGACCGCGCCGATCGGCCCCGTAGCGCAGGGACCATTTCTCAATCAGATGATTGCCATCGAAACTGAGCTGTCGCCAGGCGAGCTGCTCACGGAGCTGCACCGCATAGAAGCGGAGGCCGGGCGTGTGCGCCGCGCCCGCTGGGGGCCACGCACCCTGGACCTCGACATCGTGTTGTTCGAGCATCAAAGCGTGCACGAAGAGGGACTCACCGTTCCTCACCCGGAGTTATCCAAACGGGATTTCTGGCTCACCGAGCTGGCTACATTGCGGAGCGCGCGCGTTGACTAATAGCGCTCGCGAGCGGCCGATAACGGTCCGCGATTTTGCCGAGCGCAAGAGCAAGGGCGAGAAGATCGTCATCATGACTGCATACGACGCGCTGTTCGGGCGACTCGTGGATGAGGCGGGCGTCGATGCGATTCTCGTCGGCGATTCCGTCGGAACCGCCGTGATGGGGCATACCTCGACGCTTCCCGTGACGCTGGATCACATGATCTACCACGCTGCCGCGGTTCGTCGCGGGGTGAAGCGCGCGCTCATCATCATCGACATGCCCTTTCTCTCCTACCAGGCAAGCATCGAGAGCGCGGTACTCAATTGCGGACGCGCAATTCAGGAGACTGGGGTGTCCGCTGTAAAGGTCGAGGGCGGAAGTCCGGAAATGCTCGATACGGTCCATGCTCTTGTGCGCACCGGGATTCCGGTCATGGCTCACATCGGGTTCACACCGCAGTCGGTGAATACGATTGGGGGTGCGCGCGTTCAGGGGCGCGACGAGGAAGGAGCGGAGCGCTTGATCGGCGAGGCAAAGGGATTGGAAGAAGCTGGCGCGTTCAGCATCGTCCTCGAGCTCGTTCCGGCAGCGGTTTCTGCTCGTATCACGGCGGCAGTCGGAATCCCTACCATTGGCATCGGGGCTGGGGCACAATGCGACGGGCAGGTGCTGGTCCTGCCCGACGTGCTCGGTTTGAACGACACCTTCCAGCCGAAGTTTCTCAAGCGGTACGCGAAGATGGCGGAGGAAGTGCGCACTGCGATCGGAAGCTGGGCTCGCGACGTTCGAAGCGGCGCATATCCGGATGCTGAGCACAGCTTCTAGGCATGAAGTCGGTCGGGACGATTTCTGAGATGCGCCACGTAATTGCCGGCGTGCGAGCGAAAGGGAAGAGCGTCGCATTCGTGCCGACGATGGGCGCGCTTCACGATGGTCATCTCACTCTCGTAGATGAAGCGAATCGCGTGGCGGACGTAGTCGTGATGAGCATCTTCGTCAACCCTCTGCAGTTCGGGCCTAGTGAAGACTTTGCGCGCTACCCGCGCACGCTCGACGAGGATGCGAAACTGGCGTCGGAAGGGGGCGTGGACTTCCTGTTCACGCCGACGAAAGAAGATATGTACCCGGAGAGCGCCCCCGTCGTGATCGTACATCCAGGAAGCATTGGGAAGGAGTGGGAGGGTGCGGTACGCCCGCATCATTTCGAAGGCGTTCTCACCGTGGTCGCCAAGCTCTTCAACATCGTGATGCCGGACATAGCAATATTTGGCCAGAAGGATCTCCAGCAGGCCGCGGTCGTGAAGGCGATGGTCCGCGATCTCAATTTTCCCGTGGGAATTCTTGTTGCGCCTACCGTGAGGGAGCCCGATGGGCTCGCCATGTCGAGCCGGAATCGGTACCTCTCTCCGAAAGAGCGTGAGCTCGGGCTCATTCTTTCCAAAGCCCTGTTCGCGATGCGCGACGCGTTCGGCAGAGGAGAACGGAGAGCGAGCGCACTCGAAGCGATTGGTTGGCGTATGCTCGAAAGAGTGGTTGGACTAACGCCACGGTATCTGGCCGCTGTGAACGCCGACACCTTTCAACGCGCCAACAACGTACGCCACGGTGACGCAGCCGTCGGCGCCGTTCGGGTCGGCGAAACCAGGTTAATCGACAACATCATCTTCTGAAATGGTGCAGCTCCAGACCTCCGGATTTCCAGCTTGGGCGCAGGTGGGTGAGCGTCGTCTGGCGCACATACAGCGCGTGACGTCGTTATTGCGGGCGTGGGGAGCGGCGATGCGTCTCTCCGCCGACGAAGCGAACGCCTGGATCGATGCCGGTACGTGGCATGATGCGCTGCGCGATGCGCCGATCGCCGAGCTGCGGGACATCACGGGCGATCGGAAGTCCCCTGACGGCTTGCTGCACGGCCCCGCGGTCGCAATCAGGCTCGAAGCCGAAGGAGAGCGCAGAAAAAACCTTCTCGACGCGATCCGGTATCACACCGTCGGATCCGCGAAGTGGGATCAGACCGGACGCGCGCTATACATGGCGGATTACCTGGAGTCCGGCCGGAAATTCCTCGCCGAGGATCGTGGTTTTCTCGCGAGCCAGGTTCCCCATAACTTCGATGGCGTGTTCCGTCAGGTCGTACGCTTTCGGCTCGAGTGGTCGGTGCGCGAGGGCAATCACATCTTCCCCGAAACCATCGAGCTCTGGAATAGTCTCCGGTGACGCACACCGGGCGTCGCTACGGAAGAGTCATCCTCGCCCTGCTCGTGCTTACTGCAATCGGCTGGCTCACCCTCCGAGCGCTGAGCATCCGAGGCTCGGGAGCCCCCTACGTGCCCGATGACGCCAAGGCGCCCGAAGGAGTCCGGATCAAGGTCGAAGTTTTCAACGGAACCAGGACCAAGGGCCTGGCGCGGCGCGCAACTCTGTTTCTGCGTGATCACGGATTCGATGTCGTCGGCTCGGGCACGAACACCGAGCAGAGAGCAGCAACGGTGGTCTACGATCGGTCAGGGCATCCCGACTGGGCGGCGCGCGTGGGGCGAGCGATGAACGCGCCCGTTGTCACGCTTCCCGACAGCTCACGCTACCTGGACGTTACCGTCGTCCTCGGCGCCAACTGGCGCCCGCCGCCGCTGCCGTTCCACCCGTAGCTGCCCGCAAGCAGCGGAGATGTCCATACCGCGGCTCTTTCTCACCGCGACTTCGACACCGGCAGCCCGGAGTCGCCGCGCGAACCAGTGAATCTGCGCCGGTGAGCTCGGCGTGAAGTCTCCTGCTCCGCCTGGATGAAGCGGGATAAGGTTTACGAAAGCCCTGCATTCCCGGGCGAGAGCTGCGAGCTCCGCGACGTGCTCCGCGGCGTCGTTCACTCCGCCAAGCATCACGTACTCGAACGTGACGCGCCGATCGAAAACCTTGGCCGCATCGATCACGCTCGCGAGCGGATACTTGGTGTTGATCGGCATCAGTGATTGGCGCAGCTCGTCGTTCGGTGCGTGAATGGAGATCGCGAGCCTGAATTGCTCTGGCCTCTCCCCGAGAGCGACAATCCCGGGCAGAACGCCGACGGTCGAAACAGTGATGTGACGAGCTCCGACCCCAAGTCCGGACGGAGAATTGAGAACCGTTAGAGCTGGATCCACCGCTTTCCAGTTCATGAGGGGCTCGCCCATTCCCATGAACACGACGTTCGTCACCTGCTTCGGCGGATCGAGGAGCTTCATCTCGCGCACCTGACCCGCGATCTCGAACATCTGGAGATTGCGCGTGAATCCCATCGCACCGGTTGCGCAGAACGCACACTGGAGCGCGCATCCCGCCTGCGACGAGATGCAGAGAGTGAGACGAGAGCCTTCCGGTATCGCGACCGTTTCTATGAATTCGCCGTCGTCCAGCCTGAAAAGAAACTTTTCGGTTCCGTCGCTCGACGTCTGTCGTGTCGTGAGTGTGAGCCGCGGAATCGTAAAGTGCTCATCGAGCAAACCGCGAAATGCCGCCGGCAGGTCGGTCATCGCCGCAAAGCTCGCCGCGGGGTTCTGCCAGAAGTGGCGGACCACCTGCGCGCCGCGGAACGGCTTCTCCCCGTGCTCCACCGCAAAATCCCGCAACACCTGCTCGGCCTCGGAAGGGAGCATGTTCAGGAGGTTTCGTTTCGCCGGAACAACCTCCCGACGTGTGTTTGTTTGCGTCATGCTCCTTCCACCAAGTCTATGCAACTACTAAATTTAACCCCTGTTGATGCCTTTCTCGACCCATACGACGCGGCGCTGACCTCCACGCCTTCTTCATCCCGTTTCGCGACGGCCAAGCGCTCTCACCTGGCCGGTGAGTTACGAGCCTCGCACGCCGGCACCAAAGTCAAACTCGGTGGCTGGGTACACCGCATCCGAAATCTTGGTGGGATCGTTTTCCTGGACCTTCGCGATCGTGCCGGTCTGGTTCAGGTCTCATTCGATCCAAAGTGGACCCCTCGGGACGTCATCGAGCGCGCCGGGAGGCTGGGTCTCGAGACCGTCGTTCTCGTCGAGGGCGAAGTCGCCGCGCGTCCGACCCAAATGCGGAATGCGGAGATGGAGACCGGGGAGATAGAGGTGAGGGCTCGCGATTTCAGGATCGTCGGTCCGGCGGAAACGCCTGCGATTCCTGTCGCGCGCGGCAAAGGGGAGAAGCTTCCGGCTGAGGAGCTGAGGCTGAAGCATCGCAATCTGGATCTTCGTCGCCCGGACCTGCAGAAGAATCTCATGCTGAGGCATCGCCTCCAGCAGGTGACGCGCCGCTACCTCGATGAGCGCGGCTTCCTGGAGATCGAGACGCCGATACTCACCAAGCCGACGCCGGAAGGCGCGCGCGATTACATCGTGCCGAGCAGGGTGCATCCGGGAGAGTTCTACGCGCTGCCGCAGTCCCCGCAGCTGTACAAGCAGTTGCTCATGATCTCGGGGTTCGACAGGTACTTCCAGATAGCACGATGTTTCCGTGACGAAGATCTGCGGGCCGACCGGCAGCCGGAGTTCACGCAGATCGACATCGAGGCGTCCTTCATCGAGCCTGAAGACATAATCACGCTCACCGAAGGAATGCTCGCGGCACAGTTCAGGGAATCGGGGCAGGAGATTCCGGCGCGCTTCGAGCGGCTGAAGTACGCCGACGCGATGGAGCGGTTTGGATCCGACCGTCCCGATTTGCGCTATGCGCTCGAGCTATTCGACGCGAGCGATGCATTCCGCGGTTCAGACTTTGGCATCACAAATTCTGCTCTGGCTGCGGGCGGACGAGTTCGCGGCATAAGGATTCCTGGCGGGGCCGCGCTCTCACGCAAGCAGGTGGATGAGATCGAAGTGATTGCCAAGTCTGCCGGAGCGGGCGGTCTTATCCGGCTCAAGCGCGGAGCGACCGGTCTCGAGGGGCCGGCCGCAAAATTCCTGAGCGAGAGCGGCGTCGAGCGCCTCGGTATCGGCGAAGGGGAGCTTTGTCTTCTTGTCGCGGGTGGTGAGCACGTGAGCAGTCCGGCGCTGGACCGTGTCCGACAGGATGTCGCTCGACGACTGTCGCTGATCCCCGGCAACAAGCAGTCGTTCCTGTGGGTCACCGACTTCCCGATGTTCATTCGCGAGCAGAACGGGACGCTCAGCTCGGTGCATCACCCGTTCACCGCGCCGAACCCGGACGACATCGAGCTGCTCGACTCCGCGCCGGAGAAGGTGCGAGCGCTCGCATACGACGTCGTGCTGAACGGATTGGAGCTTGGCGGTGGCAGCATCCGCATCAACGATCCGACGCTTCAGCGAAAGGTATTGTCATTGCTCGGAGTCGACGCGCAAACAGCGCAGGCCCGCTTTGGATTCCTGCTCGACGCGCTCAGTGCGGGCGCACCGCCGCATGGCGGCATCGCACTTGGGTTCGACAGGCTTGCGATGGTATTGGCGGGAGCGTCTTCCCTCCGTGACGTAATTGCTTTTCCGAAAACCACGGCGGCGCGGGCGCTGTTCGAGGACGCCCCTTCAGCCGTGCCACCCGAGGACCTGAGGGAACTCCATCTTCAAACAGTGACGAGTTGACGTGAGCGAAGAGACTACGATTCAGCGCCTTTCCACAGAAGGCGCGGACATGTTGACGCTGGCCGGAGTGAACGACGAGAATCTCGTCGAGCTGGCGCGACAGACGGGCGCCAAGATCGCGCTCCGCGGCGAGACGTTGGCGCTAAGCGGGAACGCGGAATCCGTGGCGCGGGCTGTTGCAATCGCGCAGCGAATGATCGACACCGCCAAGCAGCAAATGCCGCTCACCGCGGACGATGTTCTACGCATGAGCATCGAGGGACCACGGGAAGGGAACGGCAATGGCGCGGACAGCGAGACGCGAATCGTCCTCCCCGGCGTCCGGAAAATCATTCAGGCAAAGACGAGCGGTCAGGCTGAGTACATGAAGCTGATGGCCGAGAACGACATCGTCGTCGGGATTGGTCCGGCTGGAACCGGCAAGACTTACCTCGCGGTCGCGGCGGCAATAGACGCGCTCGCGCGCAAGCGCGTGCGTCGGATTGTCCTGGCGCGCCCGGCCGTCGAAGCAGGCGAGAGCCTTGGGTTTCTTCCCGGCGACATGCAGGCCAAGGTCGACCCGTATCTGAGGCCGCTTTACGATGCGCTCGAGGACATGATGCCCCACGAGCGCGTCCAGAAATCGCTGGAGACGCGCACGATCGAAATTGCGCCGCTCGCGTATATGCGTGGGCGAACGCTGGCCGATGCGTTCGTCATCCTCGATGAGGCGCAGAACGCGACGGCCGCCCAGATGAAGATGTTTCTCACCCGGCTTGGCGTGAATTCGAAAGCGGTGATTACCGGGGACAAAACGCAGATAGACTTGCCCAAGCGCGAAGATTCGGGCCTGGTGCAGATCGAGCGGATCCTGCCGGGGATCGATGGGATCGGATTCTACTATCTGACGGACGCCGACGTCGTTCGCCACCGTCTGGTGCGCGAAATCATCAAGGCGTACGCCGAGGATTCGGGCGCCTGATCAAAATGCCCCGCGTCTGAGAAAATGAAGTCTCCACCGCGCGGGCTCGCGATCGACATATCTTCGAGCGTGCGACGGCTCCTCGTGTCGAGACCGCGCGTGAAAGAAGCCGCGGTTGCCGCTCTGAGAGCTGAACGAGTGAAGGATGCGATGCTATCGATCACATTCGTCGGCCGCGCCGCAATGTCCGAGCTGAATCGGCGGTACCTCGGGCATCACGGCCCTACCGACGTGATCTCTTTTGGTCTGGGGCGACAAGGTCGTCGCGGGCCGGTCGTCGGCGACATCTACATTTGCCCGGAGATCGCGCGCGCCAACGCAAGGCGTCAAGGTGTGTCTTCGCACGAGGAGCTGCTCCGGCTCGTGGTGCACGGGACGCTGCACACTTTGGGATATCATCATCCGGAAGGCGCAACGCGCACGGAGTCTTCGATGTGGCGGAGACAGGAAAGGATTCTCGCCCGTGTCGTCTGATCGCCTGATGGATGATTTCAACGCGGGGAAACCCGCTGCGCTGGCGCGTGTCGTCAGTATCGTCGAGAACCACCGCGAAGGGTTCGAGGCGATCCTCGGCGGGCTGCATTCGCGCACAGGGCGAGCGAGACGCATCGGCTTGACTGGTCCGCCGGGCGCCGGGAAAAGCACGATCACGGCGCTCCTGGTGAAGAGCTTTCGCGATGCGGGATTGAAGGTAGGAGTGATAGCGGTCGATCCAACCTCTCCCTTCACCGGCGGAGCGTTGCTGGGCGATCGCGTCCGGATGGAGAACGTAGCGCTCGATCCAGGGGTCTTCATTCGGTCCATGGCTACTCGCGGCTCACTGGGCGGGTTGGCAGCCGCCACGCGCGAGGTAGCCGACGTACTCGACGCATTCGGATTCGACCGCTTGCTGATTGAGACGGTGGGAGTTGGACAGTCGGAGCTCGACGTCGCGCGCACGGCGGACTCGACTGCGCTGATCCTCGTTCCGGAGTCGGGTGATTCGATTCAGACGCTCAAGGCCGGCGTGATGGAGGTCGCTGACATTTTCGTCGTCAACAAAGCCGATCGTCCCGGTGCGGATCGCCTGCGCAACGATGTCGAACTTATGCTGGGGCTTCGGAAGGGAGTCTCTTTCGGCAGCGTGCCGGCGCATCACGGCGTCGATCTCAAGAGAAAGAATCCCGCGCGGCTGGCGCGCGAGGCTGCCGCGGCCGAGAATCCCACGACCTGGACCCCGCCGGTGCTGAGCACGATCGCGACGAAGCAGGAGGGAATCAGCGAGATGGTCGCCGCGCTCGACCGTCATTTCGCTTATCTTGAGCAGACCGGAACGCTGCGCGCGCGGAGACGTGAAAGGATGCGTGAGCGCGTTATGGACGTGGTAGAGCGAAAGGTCAGGGATCGATTGTGGAAGGACTCTCGCACGATGACCTGGCTCGAAGAGCAGCTCCCCTCCGTGGAAGAGGGTCGCTCGACACCATTTGCGGTCGCAGACCAGTTGCTTCGCCAGAGCGGTGAGCTCGTACGCGGAGAAGAGAGAAAATGAGCAAACTCAAGAGCCCCGACTCGAAGGGTGCCGAGGACAGAGAGCTGATCGCGACGATCGAGGAACAGAGCGCAGAGCTGCGACTGCTCCGGAAGGAAGTCGCCAACTGGCGGAAGAAATACGAGAAGGGCGAGGTTCGCGACATCGCCTTCACGAACTCCGAGAAGGAGGTCCAGCCCGTTTACACGCCGCTGGATGCCGCGGAGACCGACCCCGCCGCCCTGGGGATGCCGGGCATCTATCCGTACACCCGAGGAATACATCCCACCGGGTATCGCGGACGTCTCTGGACGATGCGGCAGTTCGCCGGATTCGGAAGTGCGCGCGACACGAATGAGCGCTACAAGTTTCTCCTCGCGCACGGGCAGACCGGGCTTTCCGTAGCGTTCGATTTCCCGACGCTGATGGGATACGACTCCGATCACCCCCGCTCCGAGGGTGAGGTCGGCAAGTGCGGAGTCGCCATCTCGAGTCTTGCCGACATGGAGACGCTCTTCGACGGAATCCCGCTCGACGAAGTCTCGACCTCGATGACCATCAACGGTCCCGCCGTCATCCTCTACTGCTTCTACATCGCGGCTGCCGAAAAAAAGGGAGTCGATTCACGCAAGCTCCGCGGCACCATCCAGAACGACATCCTCAAGGAGTACATGGCGCAGCACGCGTGGGTCTATCCCATCGAGCCAGCGCTCAGACTCATCGTCGATTGCTTCGAGTGGTCCGCCGAGCACGTGCCGCAGTGGAATACGATTTCCATTTCCGGCTACCACATACGCGAGGCGGGCGCCACCGCGGCGCAGGAGCTCGCCTTCACGCTCGCTGATGGTTTCACATACGTGGAGCGTGGAATCGCTCGTGGACTCGATGTGGACACATTTGCTCCGCGGCTTTCCTTTTTCTGGGATATCCACAACGACTTCTTCGAGGAGATCGCCAAGCTCCGCGCCGCTCGTCGGATCTGGGCCCGGCACATGAAGGAGCGTTATGGCGCCAAGGATCCGCGATCGCTCGTGATGCGGTTCCATTCCCAGACCGCGGGCGTCACGCTGACTGCGCAACAGCCGATGAATAACGTCATCCGGGTCGCCTACCAGGCGATGGCCGCGGTGCTCGGCGGAACGCAATCGCTGCACACGAACTCAATGGACGAGACGCTCGCGCTGCCGACGGAGGAGTCGGTGCAGGTCGCGCTTCGCACCCAGCAAGTGCTCGCCTACGAGACCGGCGTTCCCAATGTCATCGACCCATTGGGTGGATCCTACTACGTCGAGACGCTGACGACCGAGCTGGAGCGCGAAGCAGAGATTCTGTTCGAGCAAATCGCGGAGGTCGGCGGGGTCGTCCGTGGTCTCGAGACGGGGTGGCTCCAGCGGAGAATCAATGAGTCGGCGGCGCGTCAGCAGTGGGAAATCGAGCAGCACCGCCGCGTGATCGTCGGGGTCAACGACTTCGTCACCGACGAGCCGGAGCTCAAGATCGAGCTTCTCAAGGTCGCGGAAGCGACCGAACGCGAGCAGAAGCAGCGCATGGCGATGCTGCGCTCCGAGCGCGACAACGAGCTGGTGGAGAAGCGTCTCACCGCGCTGCGTGAGGCGGCGAAGACGTCCGAGAATCTCATGCCGCACATCCTCGATTGCGCGCGCGCATACTGCACTCTGTACGAGATCCGCGCGGCGATGGAAGCGGTGTTCGGCGCCTACCGCGAGCCAGTTTTCTTCTGAAGAAATCGAAAGAGTGGTGGGAGTCGGCTTTCGACGCCCACTACCTCCTGGAGTACGGCCCTCTTTTCACGCTCGAGCGCGACCGCCAGGAGACTTCGCGACTCATCGAGCTGCTCGGCTTACCCGCCGGATCCCGCGTGCTCGACGTGCCGTGCGGCCAGGGGCGGCACGCGCATTTGCTCGCCGAGGCCGGCTATGACGTGGATGGACTCGATTACTCGGCGGACCTTCTCGCGGTGGCCCGCAAGCGCGGCACGGCGAAGAAGCTTCGCTACATCCGTGGTGACATGCGCAAGCTGCCGGCAAAGTGGACGCGGCGATTCGACGCGGTGCTCAACCTCTTCACGTCGTTCGGATTCTTTGCGCACCCGAGTGACGACGCAAGCGTAATCCGGGAGTTCGCGCGGGTGCTCAAGCCGGGAGGCGTTTTGGTCTGGCACGGCGGGAACAGGGACGGTGTCATGGCGCGCTTCCTCGTCCGCGACTGGTGGACGACGCGCGACGAAACATTATTCGCGCAGGAGCGTGAGTTCGATCCGCTCTCCGGAGTGTTGACGGTGCGTTCGACGTGGAGGCGCGGCGCGAAGAAGGGAACGCGCGAGCACAGGCTTCGTCTCTATACGGCGACCAGGCTGGCCGAATTGTGCGCCGACGCCGGCCTTATGGTCGAGCAGGCTTACGACGCCTTCAACGACAGGTCGCTGCGGCGCACTTCTTCCGAGATGCTGCTAGTCGCGCGTAAAGGGTGAGCCGATTGCCGCTCGCGCGTCGCTTCGGCTAACTTTGACCCCTCTATGAGACCAATCCGAGTACTCGTTGCCAAGCCCGGCCTCGATGGGCACGACCGGGGGGCGAAGGTCGTCGCCGCCGCGCTGCGCGACGCCGGCATGGAAGTCATCTACACCGGGCTGCACCAGACGCCGGAGATGATCGCGACCGCGGCCATTCAGGAGGACGTCGACGTCATCGGCCTTTCGATCCTGAGCGGCGCGCACATGACCCTCATCCCTCGCGTGCAGGAGTTGGTAAGCGCTCAGGGACGCGACGACATCCTCATCACGGGTGGGGGCATCATCCCCAAGGAGGATGTGGACGCGCTCCAGGAGAAGGGGATCGGCCGCCTTTTTGGCCCGGGCACTCCCACGAGCGAGCTGATCGCGTACATCAAGGAGTGGTTCCAGGCGCGCGAAAAGCAGGAAGCGTAGTGAGCAATCGCCTGCGCGAGCTGAGCGATCAGGTACGAGCGCTCGAGGACAAGCTCCGTGAGGCTGGCGGGGCGAAAAAGATCGAGAAGCTCCACAAACAGGGAAAGCTCTCCGCTCGAGAGCGAATCGAGCTCCTCCGCGACCCTGGATCCAGCATGCTCGAGATCGGGCTGCTCGTGGCCTACGATCAGTACAAGGGCCAGGCCCCCGCGGCGGGCGTCGTCACGGCAATCGTGCGCGTGTATGGCCGCGAGACGGTCGTCGTAGCCAACGACGCGACTGTAAAGGCGGGATCGTGGTGGCCCGAGACGATCAAGAAGATTCTCCGCGCCCAGGAGATCGCGATGCGCTGCCGAATTCCGATAGTGTATCTCGTTGACTCCGCAGGCGTGAATCTGCCCTATCAGGGCGGAGTGTTCCCGGGGCAGTACGGCGCCGCGCGGATTTTCTACTACAACTCGATAATGCGACGGTATCTGCGCATTCCGCAGATCGCAGCCGTGATGGGACAGTGCGTAGCAGGCGGCGCGTACCTCCCGGCGCTATCCGATGTCATTCTCATGGTGAAGGGAAGCTCCTTCATGGGCCTCGGCGGTCCCAACCTCGTGAAAGGCGCGACTGGACAGGTCGTCGACGCTGAGACACTGGGAGGCGCCTCTACTCATACCGAGATCAGCGGTGTCGCGCACTACGCGCTCGAAGATGACGAGGCGTGCGTCGCCAAGATCCGCGATCTGATCGAGCTTCTGCCGACATCCAGTCGAGATGTCGCCCTGTTGCCGCGCGAGAGTGGAGCTACCGCCAACGCGGAGCACCTCTACGATCTGCTTCCCGGGGATCATCGCATGTCGTACGACATGCACGAAATTCTGGGCGCCATTCTCGACAACGGCAAGATCGATGAGTTCCAGGAGGCCATGGCGCGTGAGATGATCTGCGGCGACGCTCGCATCGACGGAATTAGCGTCGGCGTCATCGCCAATCAGCGCGGGCTCATGAAGGGACGTGAAGGAGAGAAGCCGCACTTCGGCGGGATCGTTTACACCGAGAGCGCCGAGAAAGTCGCGTATTTCATCGACCGTTGCGACCGGTTGGGCATCCCGCTGCTTTTTGTTCAGGATGTGTCGGGCTTCATGGTCGGCACGGAAGCGGAGCAGGGGGGGATAATCCGCGCTGGTGCGCGCTTCGTTGAGGCGATGGCGACGGCTCTCGTGCCGAAGATCGTTCTTACGGTGAATCACGCGTCGGGTGCAGGCTATTACGCTATGGCGGGTCAGGGTTTCGACCCCGATTTCATCCTGAGCTGGCCGACAGGGCGCATGGCGGTGATGGAGGGCGAGTCGGCGATTCAGGCTGTGCACGGCCCAGTACTCGAGACGGCGAAAAAAACTGGAAACGCGCCTCCACCTGAAGTCGCGGCCGCCGTGGAAGAGATGCGCGCCGACTACGAGCACCAGCTCGATGCGCGCTACGCAGCCGCCCGCGGCTTCGTCGATGCGATCGTCTACCCGGAAAACACGCGAGAGATGTTGAGCCTCGCGCTCCGCGCCACGTTGCACAACCCGGGGCCGCACCTCGGCCCATTCGTGTTGCCCCCGCATCTCGGAGAAAGGAGTTGAAGGAGATTGTTCGCGTCGCGGCTGGCCAGGGATTCTGGGGCGACGATCTCGACGCCCCGCGGCGTCAGGTGGAAGGAGGACCGATCGACTATCTGATGCTCGATTATCTGGCCGAAGTCACGATGTCGATTCTGCAGAAGCAGAAAGAGCGTGATCCCTCGCTCGGATACGCGCGTGATTTCGTCGGCGCAATGGAGAGCATTCTTCCAGCGGTGCTGGAGAGGGAAGTCAAAGTCGTCGCCAATGCCGGAGGTGTGAATCCACGCGCTTGTGCGGAGGCGGTGAGGTCCGTGGGTGCGCAGCGCCGCGGAACCAAGTTACGGATTGGTGTCGTAACCGGCGACGATCTCCTCGGCCGGCTCGACGATCTCATGGCGCATGGCCACCCCCTCGCCAACATGGAGACGGGCGAGCCGCTCACGAGTGTGAGAGACCGCGTGCTGTCCGCGAACGCGTACATCGGGTCGGAGCCCATAGTGGAGGCGCTTCGCGGCGGCGCGAACGTCGTCATCACCGGAAGGTCCACCGACACCGCGCTCACGATGGCGCCTTTGCGTCACGAGTTCGGGTGGGGCGCACAGAGCTGGGACCAGCTCGCCGCCGGAATCGTGGCCGGTCATATCATCGAGTGCGGCGCCCAATGCTCGGGTGGAAACTGTCTGTACGATTGGAAGTCCATTCCCGACCTGGCAAACGTCGGTTACCCGCTGGTCGAAGCCCGCGCCGACGGCACGTTTGTCGTGACGAAGCATCCCGGTACCGGAGGCAGAGTCTCGGTGCCTACAGTCAGCGAACAGCTGGTCTACGAGATGGGCGACCCGCACTCGTACATCACTCCCGACGTGATCGCGGATTTCACCACCATTCGTCTCGCACAGGATGGGGAGGATCGCGTTCTCGTATCGGGCGTGAAGGGCAAGCCGCCGACTGACAAGCTCAAGGTATCGGTTGCCTATCGCGCCGGATTCAAGGCGGTTGGCACGCTGGTCTATGCCTGGCCGGAGGCGCTCGACAAGGCTCAGCTCGCGGACAGGATCCTTCGCGAGCGACTCGACCGCCTCGGCCTCAGATTCGATCGCGTTCTCACCGAGTTCGTCGGCGCAAACGCCACGCACGGCCCACTCGCCGGCGAAAGGCGCGATGCACCGGAGGTTCAGCTTCGCGTTGGCGTCAGAGGAACAGATCGGGCCGCGGTGGAACGATTCACGCGGGAGATTGCCCCGCTCGTTCTAAATGGTCCGCCGAGCGTGACCGGGTTCGCGGGGGGCAGACCGAAAGTGGAAGAGATTGTGGCGTACTGGCCGGCATTGATCGACAAGTCGGTTGTGAAACCGAAGGTCGAGATTATCTCATGAAGGTCCGTCTTCTCGACATCGCCCATGCGCGCTCGGGTGACAAGGGCGACACCGCCAACGTTGGCGTGATCGCTCTCCAGCCCGGCTGGTACGACGTGCTGGAGCAATTCGTGACCCGCAACAGAGTCGCGGATCACTTTCGCGGTATGATCGACGGCGACGTCGAGCGGTACGAGCTGCCGAATCTGAAAGCGCTCAACTTTCTGTTGCACGGCGCGCTGGATGGCGGAGGCACTCTTTCGCTCAAGACCGACGCACAGGGGAAAGTGTACTCGACCGCACTCCTCCGCATGGTCATCGACGTGCCGGACGCTGAGGCGAAGCGGCTCGGCCTTCCGGCAGCCCGATGAACAACATTCGGATGTCGGTTGAGGGCGCGATTGGAAGGATCACGCTCGCGCGTCCCGAGAAGAAGAACGCACTCGACCGAGCGACGGCCGACGAGCTGGCGGAGGCGCTCTTCGCGCTCAGCGAGTCACCGGTAAAGGTCGTTGCGATCGATGGTGAAGGCCCCGACTTCTGCACCGGCGCTGATCTGGCTGCGCTCGAGCAAATGCTCGACTCACCGCGACAGGAGCACATCGACGACGCCAAGGCGTTGGGCCACGTCTTCCACACCATCCGGCGCATGGAGAAGCCGGTCGTCGCACTGGTCAAGGGGCGCGCCTACGCCGGTGGTGCCGGTCTCGCTTCTGCCTGCGACATCGTGCTCGCGCACGAAGAGGCCAGGTTCGCCTATCCCGAAGTCACGATCGGTTTTGTGCCCGCGATGGTGATGACGATGCTGAGGCGCTCCGTCGGCGAGAAGCAGGCCTTTGATCTGGTGAGCACCGGCAGGATTCTCAGCGCCGACGAGGCGAAAGCGATCGGACTGGTGTCGCGCGTATTTGCCGCCGGGGAGTTCGATCGGCTGTCAAAAGCGGTGCTCGACCAGCTGGCCGCTCAGCCAGCGAGCGCAATGGCAGCGACCAAATCGCTGTTCTACAAGCTCGACAACCTCGGGTTCCTCGACGGAATCTCGGCGGGGATAATCGCGAACGCCGATGCGCGCTCAACGAGCGATTTCCGCGAAGGCGTCAAACGATTCACCAGTCGCACGAAGGAGAAATGACTCCATTCACGATCGCCAAGCTCGCGCTGATGCTCATCGCCGCGGTACTGCTCGGGTGGGGGATTCGGGCCGACGATAGCGCGCTTAGATGGGCGGGAATCGCGTTCCTCTTCATCGCGCTGATTCTCCGGTTCTTCAAGCCCCGCAAGCCACGCGGATTTCAGTGACCCCACCGCGTCCGACGACGATCGTTGTTGCGCCGCGCCTTTCCCGAAAGCTCGGAGTTGACCTCGTGCTGGCGAGCGAGACGTTCCAGTACACCGGCAGCTTCAAGTTCCGCGCTGCGTACAACGTCGCGTCGAACGTCAAGCAAGCGCACATAATCACCGCCTCGTCCGGCAACTTCGGACAGGCCATCGCCTACGCATGCTCCCTGTTCAAGAAACGCTGCACCGTCGTGATGCCCGCTACCGCCCCCAAAATAAAGGTCGACGCTGTGCGCGAGTACGGCGCTGAAGTCGATCTGGTCGATGTGAAGAAGAAGGGCCGACTGGAGCGGTTGGCCGAGCTCGCCAAACAATTTCCCGACGCGTACGTGGCGAGCCCGTACGACGATCCGCTCGTGATCGAGGGGAACGCCGGCCTGGCGAACGAACTTTTCGCCCTCGGACTCGAACTCGATTTCATCATCGCGCCGATTGGCGGCGGCGGTCTGACATCTGGCCTTGTCAAAGCGGTCGAGAGAAGCGGGAAAAAGATCCAGGTGCTGGCCGCGGAGCCGACCTTGGCGAATGACGCTGCCGAATCCTTCAGGGCGGGACACATCGTCGCTCAAGCGGACGAATCCTCCACGATAGCGGATGGGGCCCGGATGCTCCGGCTCGGCGACAGAAACTGGGAGATCCTGAGCCACGGTCTAGCTGGTGTGATCGAAGTATCCGAAGAGCAGATCAAGGAGGGAGTGAGACTTCTCTTCGCGTTGGCAAATCTCAAGGCCGAGCCTACGGGTGCGCTCGCGCTCGGCGCTGTTCTGGCTGAGCCGGCGCGATTCAAGGGCAAGCGCGTCTGCTGCGTGATCAGTGGCGGAAACGCCGATCCCGCCCTCTACGCCAAGCTGGTCGAAGGGATCTAGCGGAAGCGACGTTTGTCGCAGCGCAACAATTACACGTGCGGCACCAAGTCACATCGATCTCACGAGCTTCGCTAGCTTTCATCAGATGTCAAACCCGACTCTTCAGAACGCCCGCGACCTGCTCAGAAGCGCATTCGGCTATGAGACGTTCCGTCCAGGGCAGGAGGCGGCAGTATCCGCAATCCTGGCGGGCAGGGACACTGTTGTCGTGCTCCCGACCGGTGGCGGAAAGTCGCTCTGCTTCCAGGTGCCGGCGCTTCTCATGCCCGGGCTCACCGTCGTCGTCTCCCCTCTCATTTCCCTGATGAAGGATCAGGTCGACGCGCTCACCGCGCGAGGACTGCCAGCGGCTTTCATCAACAGCACGCTATCGTCCGGCCAGGTTTCGGATCGGCTTGCGCGAGTCGAGCGCGGCGAGATCAAGCTCCTCTATGTCGCGCCCGAGCGGTTCGATTACGGGAAGACGGCAGAGCGGCTTCGCAAAGTGGGAGTATCGCTCCTCGCGATCGACGAAGCGCATTGCATCAGCCAGTGGGGTCACGATTTCCGCCCCAGCTACCTCCGCGTCAAAAAGGTCCACGAAGAGCTTGGCTCGCCGACCACAATTGCGCTGACCGCTACGGCGACGCCAGAGGTGCGCCGCGACATCACCCGTGAGCTTGCGCTGAGAAATCCCGAGACGATCATCACCGGGTTCGACCGCCCGAATCTCAACTACTACGTGATTCCGGTGAGGAACGACGTCGAGAAAGAGAAGCGGCTCGTCGAGATCCTCAAAAAGCACGAGGGACTCGCCGTCATATATGCGTCTACGCGAAAAGCAGTCGATCACCTCACGACCGTTCTCGAGCGCGCCAGAATCCCAGCCGCCGGCTACCACGCGGGTCTCGACGATGCGCGACGACACGAGGTGCAGGAGGCGTTCATGTCGGAGAGGATCCGCGCAATCGTCGCCACCAACGCATTCGGCATGGGGATCGACAAGCCAAACGTACGCCTTGTGATTCACTACGCGATGCCGGGCACCCTCGAGGCCTACTACCAGGAAGCAGGGCGTGCTGGCCGCGATGGCCAGCGCTCCGATGTGTTCCTGCTGCACGCCTTCCCTGATCGCTTCACGCACGAATTCTTCATCAAGGGCTCTTACCCCGAGAGAGCCGCGGTCGAACAGATCTATGAGGCGCTGAAGAAATTGTCCGACGCGCAGGGATTCGTTGGTGCGCCACCCGAGGATCTCATCCGAGTCGTTAAAGCGAAAGTCAACACCAGAGAGATCGAAGGCGCGCTCAGAATTCTGGAGCGCGGCGGCGCGGTCGCATCGAGTAATGGCGAGCACGCGCGCGTTCATGTCAGGCTTCTGGCCACGCCGGAGAGGATAAAGCGCGAGCTCAGTGGGGAAGCGAACGCCGAGCTCGGCTTATTGCGCGCCTTGTGGCGCGGAGTGGGGTCGGCGCTCCAAACGGGCGCCGTCGTTGATCTCGATGGGTTGCCGCCAGGTCTGGGCGGTGCTGTCGCATCCATTCCGCTGCTCGAATCGTTGGAGGAGCGGCAATTCCTGGCGTGGGAAAGAATCGGCACCGGACTTTACCTGGCCGACCAAAACGCGCCGCTCTCCAAATTCCGTATAGACTGGGCGGTAATCGATCGACGTCGTGCCGCCGAGCTCTCAAAGCTCCAGGCAGTTCAGAAGTACGCGTATACGAAGGAGTGCCGACGCGGCTTCGTACTCCGATATTTTGGCGATCCGGCTGCGCGAGCGCGGTGCGACGGTTGCGACAATTGCCTCGGCATCGCCGCGGTCGCGAGCGAGGTCGAAGATGCACCACGCAAGCGTCGCGACAAGAAACCGCCTCGCACAAGATCGCGAGCGCTCGAAACCGCCGATGACGTCGCGTTCGGCCCCGCGGAGGAGCGGGCTCTCGCCGCTCTCAAGACCGTTCGTACCCGGATTGCACGCGAGGAACAAGTGCCCGCGTATATTGTATTCTCCGATCGAACTCTCGCGGAGCTGGCGGTACGGCGTCCCCGATCGCTTGGCGCTTTGCAGGATGTTCGCGGAGTAGGTCCGATGAAGCTGGAGCGGTACGGCGTGCGCTTCCTTGCCGCGATCGCCGAGCTGGATGAAACCGAGGCGGCGTGACAACAGCGCCCCCGCAACCTGCGCCATGAGTCGAATGAGATCTATAAATCAGTTTTCCCTCGCCGCGTTGTATCGGATCGCAGCCTTCGCGAGCGTTTGCCTTTCTCTGGCGTCTCTCGCATCCGCGCAGCAGCCGACAGTCGGTCCGCCCGGCAGTCCGCTTCCATTCGACCCGGCTGCAACCGTAGGCACGCTTCCGAACGGGATGCGCTACTACATCCGCGAAAACCACAAGCCAGAAAAACGAGCCGAGCTGCGACTGGTGGTCAACGCCGGGTCCGTGCTCGAAGACGATGATCAGCGTGGACTCGCCCACATGGTCGAGCACATGGCGTTTCGCGGGACGAAACGATTCCCGGGAAATCAGGTGTCGAGCTACCTGGAATCGATGGGAATGCGATATGGCCCCGACATCAACGCATTCACCAGCTTCGACGAAACGGTCTACATGATCACGATCCCGACCGACACCGCCGCCATCGTCGACAAGGGATTCCAGATTCTCTCGGAGTGGGCGCACAACCTCGCCTTTGAGCCCTCACAGATCGAGAAGGAGCGTCCCGTAGTCATCGAAGAGTGGCGCTTGGGGCAGGGCGCCGAGAACCGGATGCAGAACAAGTGGTTCCCCGTGTTGTTCTCCCGATCCAAGTACGGCGAACGAATTCCGATTGGCGACAAGAAGATCCTCGAGACTTACACACCGGCGACGCTCCGGCGTTTCTACGACAACTGGTATCGGCCCGATCTGATGGCGGTCGTTGCGGTCGGCGACTTCGACAAGGCGCAAGTCGAAAGTCTGATCCGACGCTACCTCGGCGCGATCCCTCGCGCGACAAGTCCTCGTCCGCGCTCACTTTTCCCAGTGCCACCGCACGACAGCACACTCGTGTCGATCAACAGCGACAAGGAAGCGACCCGCTCGGTAATCAGGTTGCTGTACAAGGAGCCGAAGCGATCGAACACGACCGTATCAACCTATAGGCAGCACCTGGCTGAAGAGCTGTTCGGGGGAATGTTCAACGATCGGTTCTCCGAGATCATCCAGAAGCCGAACCCGCCATTCATCAATGCCTTTGCGGCGCAGGGCGATCTCGTCCGTTCAGCGGAGTCGTTCTCCCTCACGGCGATCGTGGCCGATAACGGCATCTCGCGCGGACTCAACGCATTGCTCACCGAAGGCGAGCGGGTTAGACGATTCGGATTTCTTCAGTCCGAGCTCGACCGCGCCAAGAAGGATTTTCAGCGCGGAATCGAGCAGGCATACGCCGAGCGCGAGAAAACGAACTCGAACGTCTACGCCGAATCCTACGTCTCGTCTTTTCTGCAGTCCGAGCCGTCGACCAGCATCGCCTACGATCTCATCGCCATCAAGCAGTTTCTGCCGACGATCACGCTGGCGGAAGTGAATAAACTGGCCGGCGAGTGGATGACCGACAAAAATCGGGTGTTGGCGACGACGTCGCCGGACAAGCCGGGTGCCGTCAACCCGACACGAGGCGAGCTCCTTCTCGCGTTCGATGCGGTAAAGGGCGCCGATATCGCGGCCTTCACTGAGACTGCTCCCTCCCAACAGCTCGTGGAGATGGAACCGCCTGGCGGGAAAGTAGTGTCAGAGCGGGAGATCAAGGATATCGGCGTCACCGAATGGAAGCTCTCCAACGGTGTGCGCGTTCTCCTCAAGCCGACCGACTTCAACGCCGATCAGATCACTTTCAGCGCGTACAGTCCGGGAGGGGCGTCTCTGTTGCCCGACGCCGGCTACGTGGCGGCGAGCGGCGCGGATCTCATTCCGATGACAAGCGGGGTCGGTAAGTTCACCGTTGTCGATCTGCAGAAATTTCTTGCGGGCAAACAGGTGAGCGTTTTCCCGAGCATCGACGATTTGAGTGAAGGCATCTCAGGCAGCGGATCGCAGCGGGACGTGGACACGATGCTCGAGCTCGTGTACCTCTATTTTACACAACCTCGCCTCGACACTTCGCTGGTCAACACCTTTTTAGGACGCTTCAAAGGAGTCCTCGCCAACCGGAGCGCGAGCCCTGACGCCGCGTTCAGCGATACGCTTCAGGTGACGATGGCGCAGCACTCCGTCCGCGAGCAGCCAGTGTCGGCCGCGCAGCTCGATCGCATCGATCCGTTCAAGTCGTACGCTTTCTACAAGGACAGATTCTCCGACGCCAGCGGGTTCACCTTTGTCTTCGTCGGCAATTTCAGGCCTGACTCCATCAAGCCACTCGTCGCAAAGTGGCTCGGCTCGCTTCCATCGACCGGCAAGAAGGAAACGTGGCGGGATACCGGAGTTCGTCCGCCGACAGGCGTCGTTCAGCGCGTCGTCAAGAAAGGAACGGAGCCCAAAGCACGCACAGCTCTGGTTTTCACCGGACCGTTCGAATACACCAGGCAGAACCGGTACTACCTGAGCGCGCTCGCCGAGCTGCTCAACATCAAGCTGCGCGAGGCGCTCCGAGAAAACCTGGGCGGCACCTACGGTGTCAGCGTGAGTCCGAGCGCAGCGCGCGACCCGCAGCCATCCTACCGGTTCTCGATCGGATTCGGGTCGGCGCCCGAGCGTCTGGAAGCCTTGACTGCGGCGGCACTGGCGCAGATCGATAGTGTGAAGCGCTTCGGGACTACGCCCGAGTACCTGAACAAGGTGAAAGAAGCGGCGCTCAGGGCACGCGAAACGGCACTCAAGCAGAATGGCTACTGGATTTCCCAAATCTCCACGTTTGACCAGAACGGGTGGCCGCTCGAAGAGATTCCACACGGAGAGAAGCTCATCTCCTCTCTGACCGCCGAGGATCTGCAGCGGGCCGCGCAGAAATATCTCCGTACCGACAATTACGTGCGGGTTTCGCTGTACCCCGAGAATTTTCCCGCAACGCAGAACAAGTAGCGGGGGACTGCTCGACTATGGACGATTCCCTTTACTTCACCGAGCAGCACCTCGCAGTACGCAACATGGTGCGCGAGTTCGCGCGCAGCGAGGTAGCGCCCGTGGCGGCGGACCTCGACGCGAAGGCCGAGTTCCCGTGGGCGAACGTCAAGAAGATGGGAGAGCTCGGCCTCCTCGGAATTCCGTGGCCGGAGGAGCTTGGCGGCGCGGGGCTAGATCTCCTGAGCTACATGATCGTGATCAACGAGATGGCCAAGGTCGATGCTTCCCACGCCATCACGATCTCCGCGCATACGACGCTCGGCACTTCGCCAATCGTGAACTTCGGAACCGCCGCGCAGAAAAAGCGCTACGTCCCGCTCCTCGCTAGCGGGAAAGTGCTTGGCGGGTTCGGACTTACCGAGCCCAGCGCCGGTAGTGATGCCGCAAGCACCCGCTCAACCGCTGTGCGCAAAGGCGCTCACTACGTCCTGAACGGGACAAAGATCTTCATCACTCACGGAGGCGTGGGCGAGATCTTTGTGGTCACAGCCGTAACCGACCCGGGAAAGGGCACAAAGGGTATCAGCTCGTTCGTCGTCACCAAGAAAGCGAGCGATCTGGACAAGGCGCAGGGGCTCGGTATCGGTCACGACGACTCGCTGCCTTCGATGCGGGGATTTCGCTCAGGCAAGAAGGAAGACAAGCTTGGTTGGCGTGCCTCCGATACGCGCGAGCTGATATTCGAGGATGTCGAGGTGCCCGCCGAGAACATGCTCGGCGAAGAAGGCGAAGGGTTCAACAACTTCATGCGTACGCTCGATTCCGGCCGAGTCGGAATCGCCGCTCTCTCATTGGGAATCGCCGAGGGCGCTTTCGAGCAATCACTTCGGTATTCGACATTGCGCAAGCAGTTCGGACAGCCAATCTCGAACTTTCAGGGAATCCAGTTCCAGCTCTCTGACATGGCAACAGAAATCGAAGCGGCCAAGCATTTGATGTTTCACGCGGCGTGGCTCGCCCAGAACAAACAACCCTTCAGCAAGCAGGCTGCGATCGCCAAATTGTATTGTTCAGAGCTGGCGATGCGTACCACGATCAAGGCGATTCAAATCCATGGCGGGTACGGATACACGAAAGAGTATCCGGTGGAGCGAATGTTCCGTGATGCGAAGATCTGCGAAATTGGCGAGGGGACGTCCGAGATACAGCGTCTCGTCATTGCTCGGCATCTCCTGAAGGAGCTGGCGGATTGACGTATTCCGAATCCGCCAAGCGCGTCCGCCTTCCAGTTGGTTTCCTACTCGGCATCACCTATCTGGTTTTCGCGCGACCGACACCGCTCACGCTGGCCGTGGGCGGCGCAATCGCGCTATTGGGCGTCATCATCCGTGGTTGGGCTTCGGGCCACATCTCGAAGAACGAAAGGCTCGCCACAACCGGTCCGTACGCTCATACCAGAAATCCGCTCTACTTCGGCAGCTTCCTGATCGCGGCGGGATTTGCAATCGCGGCCCATTGGGCGCTGCTGTTGCCGGTGGTCGCATTCTTTGTGCTGATCTACGCACCGACAATGCAGCGCGAGAAGGCGAACATTGTCGGCAGATTTCCGGAGGCTTACCACGTGTACGCCGCCAACGTGCCGGCTTTTGTACCGAGGCCAACACCGTGGAAGGCGACACATCCTGACGCCGACGGGGATGGGTTCAGCCTCGACCTCTACATGAAGCATGGCGAGTGGAAAGCGGGTCTTACATTTCTCATCGTTATCGCCTGGCTCATCTACAGGACCGTGACCGGAATCTGACCCCAGGCGTCACATACTTGCCAAGTGCCGCCGAACTTGAATCCGCGCTCGTAAGTTGTTGTCGCTGTTGCGGAAACACTCGGTTTGGCGATAGATTGTCGGCACTGACTGTGGCTCCCAATGCATGGGGCACTCGCGCGACTCGCGGGTCCCGGAAACATGGAGCGGGAGCGCCGAAGGTGAAGTACTCTGAAAATCATAAACGCGGCCCTGTAACACGACCGCGCGAACTTTTTTGAACCGTCCTCCACTTTGCTCGCCGAGTCGCCGAGTGTTGGGGAGAGGCGGAAATAATGAAAAGAGAAATCCTCATCAACGCGGCTCCGCGCGAAACGCGGATCGCGATTCTGGAGGACGGGAAGCTCGTTGAGCTCCTTGTAGACCGTCCAGACAACCGACGCATGGTCGGTGATATTTATCTCGGTCGCGTCGATGCCGTACTCCCTGGCATCCAGGCCGCGTTCGTCGACATAGGCACCGAGAAGAGTGCCTTCCTCCACGCTTCCGACCTCGTTCGCCAGTCCGCCGATGAGGCGGAAGAAGACGACGAAGATGACGACGAGAGCGACGAGCCGGTCGAGAAGAAAAACGGCAACGGCAGCAACAGCAACGGCCGACGCGCCAAGGCTCCGCCCATTCAGGAAGCGCTCAAGCGCGGACAGGACATACTGGTTCAGATCTCCAAGGAGCCCATCTCGACAAAGGGCCCCCGAGTAACCGCGCAGATCTCTCTAGCCGGCCGCTTCCTGGTCTATATCCCGGACTCCTCCAAGGTTGGCGTCAGCAGAAAGATCGGGTCCTCCGCCGAGCGAGCGCGCCTCAAGGAACAGGTCCAGAACATTCTGCCGGAGAAGTCGGGTGGTGTGATCGTCCGGACCGTTAGCGAAGACGTGACGCCCGAGATGCTCCAGCGCGAGTTGAACAGTCTCATGGCGCAATGGAAGAAGATCAAGCGTAAGATGCACTTCCAGAAAGCGCCATCCCTTGTCAATCGGGAGAGTGGTCTCACCCGAGGCTTGGTGCGAGACATCTTCAGCGACAAGGTAGACAGCCTGACCGTGGACTCGAAGCAGGTCTACAACGAGATCGTCGGGTACCTCAAGGAAATCGCTCCCGATCTCATTGCACGCGTCAAGCTTCACGAGGCGCAGGTTCCGCTGTTCGACACCGCCGGCATCGAGTCGGAGATCCGCGACATCTTCAAGCGCCGCTGCGACCTGCCTTCGGGCGGCTACCTGATCATCGAGCCGACGGAGGCCCTGGTCTCCATCGATGTGAATTCGGGTCGCTACACCGGAAAGAAGGATCCCGAGAAGACGGTTCTCAGAACAAACATGGAGGCGGCCCAGGAAGTGGCGCGGCAGCTCAGACTCCGCGACGTGGGCGGAATCATCGTCTGCGACTTCATCGACATGGAGACCAAGGCCAACCGTGACCGCGTGCTCCAGGAGCTGAGACAGCATCTTTCGCGCGATCGCGCCCGCACCAAGGCGTTCGCAGTGAGCGACCTCGGCCTGATCGAAATGACGCGCCAGCGCGTAAGGCAGAGTCACTACCAGTCCTCCACTGAAGCTTGCCAGACCTGCAACGGAACGGGGCGCGTGCTGACACCCGAGACGATTGTTCGCCGGATGGAGCGGTCCGTGAAGCGGATGGCAGTCGAGGGCCGGCGCGACAACCTTCTCATCAAGCTGCACCCCGACGTCGCGATGTACGTGCTCGAGCAGGAGCGCGATCTGGCGCAGAAGCTACAGAAAGCGGCGAACTTTTCGCTCGAATTCCGCGACGACCCGCTTCTGAAGCCCGACGAGTTCAAGCTCGTGGTGAAGGCTCAGGGGAGAGATGTGACGCAGCAGTACGCCATCGCCTAGCGGGGCAACTGCGGCTGCGAACAGAATAAGGTGAGAGGTTTCAGGTAATAGGTGCGAGGTCGGAGGTGGCAAACCTCGCACCGCGTGCCTATTACCTCGCACCTACAACCTCGCTTTTCTCGCTGTTCAGGACAGTTGACCTGAGCCGCCAAGCCGCTTAACTTCCAAGGCTAAACCGCACCACCTAACAGCAACACCTTCCATGACTTACGCAATCATAAGAACGGGCGGAAAGCAGTACCGCGCCGAGGCTGGCAAAACAATCAGAATTCCGACCCTGCCCGGCGAGGCCGGCTCCAAGATCACGTTTGACGACGTCATCCTCGGCTCCGACGGCGACAAGACGCACGTTGGTGCGCCAGGCCTGAAGGGCGCCCATGTCACCGCCGAGATAGTCAAGCAGGGGAAGGGCGACAAGATCGTCGTCTTCAAGATGAAGCGTCGTAAGAACTACGCGAAGAAGCAGGGCCATCGACAGAAGTTCACCGAGGTCCGCATCAAGGATATCGCCTTCGGCAAGAAGAGCGGGGGAGAGAAGTAATGGCACATAAGAAAGGCGTAGGCTCATCGCGCAACGGGCGCGACAGCAATCCGCAGTACCGTGGCGTGAAAAAGTTCGGCGGCGAGAAAGTGGTTGCCGGCAACATCATCGTCCGTCAGTGCGGAACAAAGTGGCACCCTGGCCGCAACGTCGGCCTCGGCACGGATTTCACGATTTACTCGCTAATCGACGGCGTCGTGAAGTTCGAGCACAAGAGCAGGACACGCTACAAGGTGAGCGTGTACCCGGACGCCGAGAGCACAGCGGCGTAAGCCCGGCCCGACGGAAGAAAAGCCCCGAAAGGGGCCTTTTTGTTGCGAAACAACAGGCTATAGATTTGCGTAGGATTGAGTACAGCTACCCCTTACGCGAGACGACGATGCCACTACTCGATAGACTGAAACAGGAGCTCGACCGCGCCGGAAGAGTGGCGCAGGAAGCCTTTGACGACGGCAAGACACGACTCGAAGCGTTCCGCACTCGACAGCTTGCTGATAAAGCCGCGCAGGCGCTCGGCTACGCGGCATATCGCGCCAGGAAGAGCGGAAGGGATCTGGACGCTGCGACGTCCGACCGCTTGAGCGCGACCCTCGAGACGCACGACACTGAAGCTGCGCGACTGGAAGCAGAAATCGAGCTAAGACGTCAGCAGTCGGCAGCTTCGCGCGCACCGTCCACCACTGCGACGGGCGGAAGCGCCTCCTCGGCGAGCGACGATTACCCGAGCTCGCCGAGCTAGCAGTCGATCAGCTCTCGCCGAGCTCAACGTCCAAAAAAAAGGCTCCCGGAGATCCGGGAGCCTTTTTCTACTCGTACACGTCGCGCCTACTGCGGCGGATTGTTGTGCGTGTTTGGCAGAGTCTTGTAACGCTCCATCAGCAGGTCCTGCCGCGTCTTGTCGCTGTACTCGTGACCGCGGACGAACACGTGCTCCACCCTCGTCGTGAATTCAAACGGGTCACCGCTCCACACCACCACATTGCCTTCGCGGCCGGGCTGGAGCGAGCCGACACGATCCGCGACGCCAAAGATTTCCGCGGGAGCGAGGGTCACCGCGCGCAAAGCGTCATCCCACGTCATTCCGTACGCGACAGCGTTTCCGGCCTCCTGCTTCAGATTCCGGACGTTGAAAGCTTCCTCATCGCCGCCGCCGGCATTGCCGATGAGCGCCACAGCTACCCCTGCCTTTCTCAGCAGCGCCGCGTTTTCCTGACGCTGCCCCAGCGCGGCGAAACCGCCCGGAATGTTGCTCATGGCTCCAGTCAGAACCGGGATATGAGCTGCTGCGAGCTTGTCCGCCATCATCCACGCTTCCGCTCCGCCACCGATCATCAGCTTTACGTTGAACTCGCGCGCGATCCTCATTGCGGCATCGATGTCAGAAGCGCGATCGACCGCGATCACCAGGGGAAGGCTGCCCTGGATCACGGGAATCATCGCCTGCAGATCGAGGCGGCTCGCCGCAAAGGGCCTCGTTTGCGCGCGATCGAACGCATCCCGGTGAGTCTGAAAGAACCTCGTGTCATCCAGGAGCTCACGCAGCTTCACGATCAGCTCGCCACGGGAGTTGACACCCGCCTGCTGGGGATTACCGACCTCAGCGATCATCGCGACGGGAGCTCTGATGATCATGTCGGTCGTCGTTCCGGGAACGACATCCAGCAGCGCGGCTTGACCCGCAATCAATCCGCCGGTCGGCATCACGATGAAGCTCGTGATTCCCTCCTTGCGCGCGGGTGCCATCATCACGGAATTCGGATTGAGGCCGTCCCATACCGTGAAGGCAGCGGCGATGTTGTCCTTCCCACGCGCGGACATGTCCCGCGTGTCACTTACCTGCGATACTTCCTGCACTCCGAGCTGTGTCGACGAGTTCACGAAGCCGGGAGTTACGATCTTCCCCGTCGCGTCGATGCGCTGCGCGCTGGCGGGAATCGGCACGTTACTGCCGACCGCCACGATCTTGCCGTTCACGATTAAAACGGTGCCACCCTCGATGGGAGGACCGCTCACCGGGTAAACCTTGCCGCCGGTAATTGCGATCGTCTGCGCACCGACTGGCGCGGTTATAGCGATTGCAGCCACGAACGAAATGACGATACGAAAAATGAGTGATCTCATCGTTTAGTTCCTGTTGAACGGCACGAAGCCGAGCTCGAAGTCGGTGCGCCATTGCTCGGACGGATCGGAGCGGTCGTAGAGCATCGCCCCATCGATCCAGACTTTCTCGGCGCGCGAATAAACACTGAACGGATCACCTGACCACAGCACAACGTCAGCGTTCTTGCCGGGCTCGAGGGAACCAATCTTGTCGTCGAGGCCGAGCGCCCAGGCGGGATTGATGGTAAGCCACTTGATAGCTTGCTCCTCACTTACGGGCAGGCCGATCTCCGCACCGGCGGCCATCGCTTTCGCGGCTTCCTGATTCAGCCGCTGCGAGCCCGAGGGATCATCGGAGTGGACGATCACTCGCGCCCCAGCGTGATCGACGAGGGCCATGTTTCCCTTGACGGCATCGAGCGCTTCCATTTTGAAGCTTCCCCAATCGGCCCAGATCGAGGAACCAATCCCTTCCTTCGCCAGCAGGTCTGCGATCTTGTACGCTTCCACGCCGTGGTGGAACGAGCGGATCTTGTAGCCGAACTCGTGCGCGATGTCGATCATCTGCGCCATTTCATCCGCGCGATAGCAGTGGTTGTGAACGAGAATGTTTCCGCGCAGGACCTCCGCCAAAGTCTCGTTGCCGAGATCGCGTTGTGGTGGATCGCCCTTGTGATCGGCGTTCCACTTGTCCCACTTCCGACGGTAAGCCTCAGCGCCGATCCACGCCGACCTGTAACCGGCGACGTTTCCCATCCTGGTGGAAGGTCCACGAGTCTGATAGACCCGTTTGGGGTTTTCGCCGCAAGCCATCTTCAGGCCGTATTTCGCGCCGGGGAATTTCATCGCTTGCACCGTGCGTCCGGGTACGACTTTGAGGACGACACTCCGTCCGCCGATCAGATTAGCGGACCCCGGTAGCACCTGAAGCGTCGTTACTCCGCCGGCAAGGTTGCGCGGAAACTGCGGGTCCTGCGGCCAGACCGAATGCTCAGCCCACACATAAGGAGTGCTGGGGTTCGTCGCCTCGTTGCCATCGCTGAGCGCGTTTACTCCGGGAGCGGCGTAAACGCCGAGGTGCGAGTGATCGTCGATGATTCCCGGCGTCACGTACTTACCGGCGCCGTCGATCACGAGTGCGTCGGCGGGCGCATTAACCGTCGCTCCAACCGCCGCGATCTTTCCGTTCTGGAGCAGGATTGCCCCGTTGCGGATTATCGGCCCTGCTGCCGTGAGGATGTTGACGTTACGGATTACCGTCGGCCGCGACGGAAACGGTGCGTAAGTGCTCGGGAAGGGATCGGCATTTGGTGTCGATGTGCCGCCAAGTCCCGCGCCTACTTGCGCGCTATCCCGGGCCGGTGTCGACGAAGTCTTGGTCTGCGGCGTGACGCTCGCGCACGCAGTCGCTCCCGCAAGCAGGAGGCAGAATGAAGCACGCATGTGAAGGACCTTCCTCCGAAGGTGGATTCTGGGTCGGAATAAAGTAGCGAAGTTACCAGCTGAATGTGGCCAGCTCGGCGATGCGGTCGGTGCAGATAGCGTCAACTCCGATGGCATATAGCGTTTCCCACTGGGAGAACTCGTTCGCGGTCCACGCGATGACTCTCGCTCCAACCGAGTGCGCCCGCTCGACGGTCTCTTCGTCTATCGAATCGACTTCCTGCCAGAGATCTTCCGCGGAGGCAGCGACCAGCGAAGCAGCAGGATCGATGTGACGCGAGACCTCGAGAACGCCCGTCCTGATTGCCGGGAAGATTGCCTTCACGATCTTGACCACCCGGTGATCGAACGAATGGACCCCGCAGGTTGCTTCGGATTCGCGGATGCAGCGCGTCACCAGCGGCTCGATATTGCGCGCCTTGATCTCCACGTACACTATGGCCCTCTCGCCGATGGCGTCGAGCGTCTCGGACAGGGACGGAATGCGCGTCCCGTCAGCAAGCAGGAATTGCTCGAGCTCCGCTCGGGAGAGCTCAGCGATCGGCTTGTGCGCAGGCCGCTGCGGATGCCTGGCATGAACGACTGGATCGTGGTGAACGACCACAATCCCGTCGCGAGTCGCGTGCACGTCGAGCTCTATCCCGTCGGCTCCGAGCTCGATGGCATGCTCAAAGGCGGCGATCGAGTTCTCGGGATGGGTCTGGTGGGCCCCCCGGTGGGCGATCCGCTCGGGCGGGTTTCGGCGTAGACGCGCGGTCAGTCATTCCTCCGGGTAGTAGCTTTGTGCTCGATGAGCGCGAAGCTATGAGTGCAGCAGCACGGGGTCAATCGGCCTTAACGGTCGGGGGTCCGGAGCGTCTACCAGATGAGGCTCCATGACTCCAAGCCCCGAAGCCAGGCCCGAAGAGACCGATATGGAGTTGATCAAACGCTGGAAGGCGGGCGACGGTCGTGCGGCGACGCGGCTGGTGGGGAGACATTCACAGGCACTGGCGCGATTTGCGGCGAGTGCCGGTGAGCGGGAGGAGATCGAGGAGCTGGTGCAGGATACCTTCGTGCGGGCGTTCGCTTCGCTTGATGCGTTCAGGGGGGAGAGCTCGCTGAGGACGTGGCTTTTCACGATAGAGCGGAGACTGATGCTCGATCGGCGGCGGGCCGAGCGACGGAGCAGAGAAACGGTTCCCGTGGAGGAATCTGATCACGTCAGCGAATATGGCGCGCTGGATTCGATGATCGCGGAAGAAGCGCAGGAGAAGGTGAGGAAATCGCTTGAAGCGCTCTCCCCGACACAGCGAGAGGTGTTCACGTTGAGGGTGCAGCAGGGTTTGTCATACAAGGAGATCGCGGTGGTCGTAGGCAGCACGGAGGGGGCTGCCCGGGTTCACTACCACCACGCGATCCAGACGGTAAAGGAGTTTTTGAGAGATGAATAAGTGCACTGAACTCGACATCCAGGAAATGCTTCCTGATCTGTTGCACGGCAAGCTCGACGCCGATGCAAGAGCGCGGGTCGAAGCGCACGTCGCGAGCTGTGAAGAGTGTACGGAAGATCTGGAAGTTCTCCGAACAGTCAAATCTGCCGCGGTGTTTATTCCGCCGATCGACGTCGATCGTGTGGTGCGCCAGATTCCGCCGTATCGGATGATCGTTCCTGCCGCTCAGGCTCCGGCGCGATCGCGAGTGGTATCGTGGCTGGTTGCGGCAAGTCTTGCCGTAGTCGTCCTCGGTGGCGGCTCGTTACTCATGATTCAGCAGAAGCCGTCAGCTCAGCGTGTCGTGGACGGCATTCCCGCTCCGGACGGTTCGGCGTCGCGTCTTCCGGTGCCAAAGCCTGATTCGACCGTCGCCCCTAAACCAGCGGCGGTGGTGGGATCGCCTACCCACGCTCTCGCCCTTGCCACGGGCGTAGATGGTTTGAGCGACAGTAATCTGCGGCAGCTCATGAACGACATGAATAGCTTCGACGCGCTTCCAACAACCGAACCCGAGCCGGTGATCTCGGTGGACAACGGCAATAATCTTGACCAGGGTTCAAGATGATGAAGCGACTGGTTGGATTTACCGCTCTGTCTCTGTGTCTCGCTGCGACCGCGGTCAACGCGCAGCCAGTGACTGCCACACCGAACCCGAATCGCGCGGCACTGGAGCAGCGGTTCCGCGAGAAGTCAGCCAGGCTCGCGCAGCAGAAGCTCGGCCTCACCGATGCGCAGCTCGCGCAGCTCGAGCAATCCAATGCGCGCTTCGCCCCACAGCAGAATCAGCTGGTGATGCAGGAGCGCGAATCTAGACGCCAGCTCAGACTGGAGATGACGGCCGGAGACCAGGCGAATCAGCAGCACGTGAGTGATCTGCTCGACAACGCGATGCGTCTCCAGAAGCAGCGCATCGCGCTCGTCGAGGCGGAGCAGAAGGATCTGGCGCGATTCCTCACTCCCGTGCAGCGTGCGGGCTACCTGGCGCTTCAGACCCAGTTCAGGAAGCGCGCCCAGGAGCTTGGCCGGAACAATGCCATCCAACGCAAGGGATTCGGCCAGCGGCAGGGAATCGATTCGCGCAAGCGTCCGGCGGGCAAACACCTGCCGTAGGCATTCGGCCGATAGTTGCGCTAGAATAACGTGGTATCGAGCTCTCGATCGCTCAGGTCGGGAGCTTTGTTTTATCTCTAATTTCAAGATGCCCGATTTCGCTCAGCACCTGGCACGGCTGCTACTGCTTTACACCTACCCGGTTCTCTTTCTGCTCGTGCTCGTGGAGAGCCTCGGCATCCCGCTTCCCGGCGAAATCGCCCTCGTCACGGCCGCGGCCTACGCGTCGCGCGGGAGTATCTCGATCTACGTCGTCATCGCGCTCGCGGCGGCCGGGGCAATCATCGGCGGCATCCTCGGCTACTGGATCGGGGTTAAGGGCGGACTGCCGCTCATTGCCCGGTACGGCGGCTACATCGGCGTCCGGAAATCTCACATCGACAAGACTCACGCGTTTTTCGAGCGCAACGGCTCGAAAACGATTCTGTTCGGCCGATTCATCGCGTTACTCCGAACCTGGGCCGCGGTCGTTGCGGGAGCGGCGTGTATGTCGTTCACGAAGTTCGTGACTTACAACACGATCGGCAGCATCGTATGGGCGATCGTGTTCGGATGGCTGGGGTACTACTTCGGGCGCGACCTGCCGCTGCTCGAGATGTACATCTCGCGTGCAGGCTTCGGGGTCCTGATAGTTGGTGCAGCGGCGGTCCCGGTATTCATCTTCTACATACGACGGAAAGGCGCCACGAATTATCCTTAGCTAAATTGTGTGTGCGCCCGGGTGGCGGAATCGGTAGACGCACGGGACTCAAAATCCCGCGGCCTATGGCCTTACGAGTTCGAGTCTCGTCCCGGGTATATTCGGACCCCTATCGGTGACACTCCGCCGAGGAGGCACACTCCCACATCTTGATCCCCCCGCTGCTAACCCCTAGATTATTTAATTAATGGAAGGCTTCCTCTAATTAAAATGGCAGGATATGGCGCCCCGACGCTATCGCATGGACACCAGAGCAGCCGCCGTTGAACAGACGCGCCAACGTATCGTCGAAGCAGCCGTGGCTCTTCATCGTGAAGAAGGGGTCCTCGCTACAAGCTGGGAGGACATCGCGAAACGGGCGGACGTAGCGCTCGGCACCGTGTACCGGCATTTCCCGTCACGCGACGTGCTCGTGAAAGCCTGTGGCAAGGAGGTCAGTGCCATCATCCAGCCCGCCAAGCCCGAGGACGCTGAGCGAATCTTTGCCAATACGTCTTCCTTAGAGGCGCGTATAGGACTGCTCATCGATGAGCTCTTCGCTTTCTATGAGCGGGGTAGTGCGTTTATCGAACTGCAATTACGCGAAAGGCAGCAGGTACCCGGGCTCGCTGCCTCTTCGGCGCGACGGGACGCAGGCCGTGACTCTCTGGTGCGCGAGGCACTACGGAACGTGCGCGCCAATGAGCAGACCGTTCACGTCGTGAGCGTACTAACGGACTTCCCCGTCTGGAAGTCGCTAGAAGTGCGCGGAGTCGAAAAGGAGACGGCAGCGGCCACGATGAAGGCGCTTCTGCTGGCCTATCTGACCAAAGCCCGACGTACGAAAAACGCCGCGCTGTCCCCCAAAAAAAGTGTCCCGAAAAGAACCTGATCGGTCACCCCATTACTCGCGTACATAGGGAGGATGAAAGAAATGCAAACCATCATGGATCGTCTCGTTGTCGCTCCGGAGGAGGGTAAGGAAGTCAATCTCGGCGGGTTGGGGGTTGTCTTCAAAATCTCCGGCGAGGAAACCGGTGGAGCGTTTTCGGTCGTGGAGCACCCGATGGAGCCCGGAAGGCTAGTCCCACCACATACGCATCTGAATGAAGACGAGCTGTCGTTCGTCCTGGAGGGAGAATTCGGGGCGCGCGTTGGTGACCGGGAGATCAAGGCAGGACCCGGCAGCTACATATTCAAGCCCCGCGGTGTCCCTCACACGTTCTGGAATGCTGGGCCTGGGCCGGCCAGGCTTCTGGAGATAATCTTCCCCGCAGGGTTCGAAAAGTTTTTCGAAGAGCTTGGAGCCCTGGCTGCAGCGGACCCTCCTCTCAGTTACGACGCGTTTGCAGAAAGACGGGCGGAGCTGGCTTCGAAGTACAATCAGGCTTTTCACACGGAGTGGATTCCGGAGCTCAAGAAGAAATACGGCTTGAAAGTGCTCGGGGAAGCGTAGGCTTTAGGGCCCGGCGACGGCAGACGCGTGTCTTGCGCTACCGCGACGTAATGCCCGATAATAGCGCACGGGCCGGACTCAAAATCCCCCGGCCTATGGCCTTACGAGTTCGAGTCTCGTCCCGGGTATCCTTCTTCCTGTGTCTCCTCTCGCAGAACTAACTGCGCGACAACACGAAATCCCTACGGCTCGCTAGGCGCCAGTGACGGACCTCGCCGCCCACGAATCCTCGACACCGCGCGCCTCGTGAATCCGCGCACCCGATCCGGCAGCTCGTCGAAATACGTGTAGAACACAGGCGTCACGTACAGCGTCACGAGCTGCGAGAACGCCAATCCGCCTACGACGGCAACGCCGAGAGGCCGGCGTGATTCAGCACCGGCGCCTCTGCCAAGCGCGATGGGGAGCGTCGCCATCAACGCGGCGAATGTCGTCATCATGATCGGGCGGAATCTGACGCTCGCCGCCTGAACGATCGCCTTCGCCGGAGTGATGTGCTGTTTCCGCTCCGCCTCGAGGGCGAAGTCGATCATAATGATCGCGTTT
>DASZZU010000082.1:0-10091 GCA_035544855.1 Gemmatimonadaceae bacterium
AGCTTCCTGCCGATCCACCCGCCGAAGAAATAACCTACCGCCGCCACGCCGACTCCCACGACGAACATGTCGAACCCCGAGCGGAAAACCCCACGGCCGGTGAACACCGATCTGGCCGCGCCCACGAGGAAGTGGGAGAGCATCGACACCGTGAACGAGATCACGATCGCCGTCGTGCCCTGCCAGATGAGAAACGGGAATACCGGAATCGCGGCTCCGAATGCCGTCGCGAGGCCGGTGATCCATCCCTCGCGAAGCGGCGACATGCTGAACTCGCCGATCTTGAGCTCCTCCTGCACCTGCTCCTTCAGCATCAGCTGAGGGTCGGCCATTATCCGCGTCGCGAGGGTATGCGCCGAGTCGCGATCCATGCCCTTCGTCTCGTAGATGATCGCCAGCTCGTCGCGCTCGATCTCGGGCATGAGCTCGACCTCGGCCTTCTCCATCGAGATCTCATAGTCGTATACCTCGCGCTCGCTCTTGCTCGCGAGGTAGCCGCTCGATCCCATCGAGAGTGCATCGGCGATCAGGCCCGCGACTCCAGCTACCACTACGGCTTGGTGCTGATTGACGGTGGCCGCCCCAATCACGCCGGCCACGAGCCCGAAGTTCGCCGTGAGTCCGTCGTTGAATCCGTACACGACGTTGCGCAGAAATCCACCGGACTCCGTTTTGTGCCAGGGCTCCACGCCTTTCCCAGCGATATCGCCGAGCGTGCTCGCGTGCTCCGCTGATTCGCGGGCGAGAGTCAGCGCCTCCACGCCACCGGGTGCGCCGCGCGGAGTCTCGCGATGCATGTCGAGGTACGCCTTGACCTCGCGGCCTTCTTCCTCGAGGAGCATCGGCAGCAGGAAGCCGGGACCGAACCAGCGTCCGAGTGTAGCGAGCAGTCTCGCGCGTCTGCTCGGGCGGAAATTTGCTGGGGGGTGTCCGTGCTTGGCGAGCAAATCGCCCCAGACTACTACGTGGCGGTCTTCGACATCCGCCAGTCGCGAATAGACGTCTTTCTTCTTCGGGTCGGGCTCGGCTGCAGCGAGAATGCGATACAGATACGCCGCATCCGCTTCATCCTGCCAATGGTGCTCGAAAGCGTGTACGTCGATCTCCGGGCTCTTCGCAGATGCCTTGGGCGGCTCGAGCGTCGTAGACATGCTTCAATATCGCCGGAGCAGTCATCTTTTGCACCGGCAACCCTTGAATGGTGTTCGATGTCATATTTGACCTTCGCACACCAGCCGCGGATCTCGACGATTCGTACTCAAACGGGCTGGCGTCGCATCGCCTGAGCCGCGAAGTGCAGAAGCTTACGCCTGGAGGTCGCGTAACCTTGCGCGTCTATTCGGGGGGACGGTTTCGCGATGTACAGGTCGTCGCCGGAAAAGCAAGCGATGTCATGCGCCTCGGCAATCATTTCAGGATCGGCATTCCGGGCGCCGACGGCATGGAATTCGACGGGCCAGGCGGAGTCATGATACCCGGTCCGGATATGCAGATATTTCGTGACCGTATCGAGCGCCTACAGAAGATGCGATCAGGGACCTCGCCGCAAACGCAATTCGCGATGCAGCGTCTGCTCTAAGACGGCTTGCTGCGGACGAAGTTGTCTAGCGAGATCGCTGCTGCTCTCCTGCCAGCGGCTCCCCAGTGACTGAGCCGCGTAATGAACGCGCTGTTCCAGCATGGTAGTCGCTGGGGGAGCGTTCGTCATGGTAATCGATGGTGGCGCGTTCGTGGTGGTTGTTGCTGGCGGCGCGTTCGTCGGTTCGGGGCACCACAGTTGGGGAGGATGTTTGGGGTCGATCGCCGCGTATCCGATTCGCGGCAGCACCTCCGCGGCGATCAGTACCAATCCGGTCAGAACGATCAGAAGGGAAAGGGCGTGCATCTTCGCCAGGCGTCCCCGCCAGGTCGCGAAGGCAACCCACAATCCGCCAGCCACAATTACGACTTCGACACCGACGTAGCCGAACCATCCCCACCCGCACTCGCGCGAGTACGGCCACATGCCGATCGCGGCACCTAGCGCGAATACCAGAATCAGACGTGCGCTGGCGCCGATCATCGCGGCGCGCTGGTGCAGCTTCTCTTTGGCGCGACGCTCCGCTTCGCTCTGCATTTTTTGCATTGCAGGCGATGGCTCGGCCGGAAGTCCGTCGAACTCCCGCTCGAGTTTCTTAAGCTGGCTTGCCCAATTGTCTTCGGCCACGAACGCACCCCGCCAAGGAGGGATCTCCCTTATCTTGATGACTCCGAACCCGCGGCAAGGGCAACGACAGGGATGAGCTCAGACGACGAAAAGAGGGTACGGCTCGACAAGTGGCTGTGGGCGGCGCGGTTTTTCAAAACGCGCTCGCTGGCCGCCGATGCCGTCGAGACCGGGAAGGTCGAAGTAAATGACGAGCGCGCAAAACGCGCGAAACAGCTCCAGGTCGGGGACTCGCTACGGATACGGCTAGGCCCCTATCATCACTTAGTCACCGTCCGCGCCCTCTCGGAGCGGCGCGGACCGGCTTCAGTCGCTGCGACTCTGTACGAAGAGAGCGCCGAAGGACGGCGGGCGCGTGAAGCCATGCAGGTGCAGGTGAAAGCGGCGCAGTCGGTCCCGGGCTACGAGCGCGGACGTCCCACCAAGAAAGACCGGCGCGATATCGAGAAGATGCGGCGACGGGAAGTGGAGTAGCAGCTTCGGGAATGCCGAGCCAATGCGCGCTGCCGGTCGGCCCTAGAACTCCATTTGCGCGCCGAGCTCCACTACGCGGTTCGGCGGAATTCCAAAAAACTCGGTCGCGGATCGCGCGTTACGCTGCATGAAAATAAAAAGCCGCTTCCTCCAACCAGCGAGCGGCTTGGTTCCTGTGGGAATGAGATTTTCCCGTCCAAGGTAGTAGGTGGTTTCTGAAGGCTTCGCGATGATGCCGCGCTCGGTGGCCAGCGAGAGCACTTCCGGCACGTTCGGGGTTTGCATGAAGCCGTACTTGGCTTTGACCCGCGCGAAGTTGTGCGGGAAGCAGGTCACCTCTATGCGCTCGGTAATCGGAACTTCCGGCACCTGGGCCACCATTATCGAGAGAAGCACCACGTTTTCGTGCAGCACCTTGTTGTGCTTGAGATGGTGCAGCAGCACCAGCGGCGCATCCTTCGACTCGGAAGTCAGAAACACTGCCGTTCCCGGAACGCGCACGGGCTTGAAGCGCTTGTCGGGATTCTCGTCTCCGAGATCCTTGAGGAGCGCCTCGAGCGGAATCGATGCGTCGACCAGGAGGCTGCGCACGATGATGCGTCCACGCTGCCAGGTCGTCATCAGGGTGAAAATCCCCAGCGCGATGACGAGAGGCACCCAGCCGCCCTGCACGATCTTGAGCATGTTGGCGCCGAAGAAAGCGAGATCGATGATCAGGAAAAAGGCGGTGAGGGCGCCAGCCCGCCAGACGCTCCACTGCCAGTGTGACCGCGCCAGTACGTAGAAGAGGAGCGTCGTGATGGTCATTGTACCTGTGACGGCGACACCGTACGCGGCGGCGAGCGCGCTCGAAGATCTGAACGCGAGCACCACTAGGATGCACCCGAGTCCAAGCACGCGGTTCACTTCGGGAACGAATATCTGCCCGGTTTCCTGCTGTGAGGTATGGATGATCTGCACGCGCGGGCTGTAGCCGAGCTGCACGGACTGCTGCGTGAGCGAAAATGCGCCGGAGATGAGAGCTTGGGACGCGATGATGGCTGCGATCGTCGCGAGAGCGATCAGTGGATACTGCAGCGCGCTGGGCGCGAGCAGATAGAACGGATTTATCGCGCTCGCCGGGTCGCGCAGAATCAGCGCGCCCTGCCCGAAGTAGTTCGCCAGCAGCGCCGGCAACACCAGGAGAAACCAGGCGAGCCGGATCGGCCGCTTGCCGAAATGTCCCATGTCGGCGTAAAGCGCCTCGGCTCCGGTGACAGCGAGGACTACAGCGCCGAGAAGGACGAACCCGGCGTGCCCATGCTGCATGAAAAAGCTCAGGCCGTACCATGGATTCGCCGCGGCGAGGATTTGCGGGATCTGAAGAATCTCGCGCAGTCCGAGTGCCCCAATCACCACGAACCAGACAACCATCACCGGGCCGAATATCCGCCCGACCTTTGCGGTGCCGTGCCGCTGGAAGAAGAAGAGGCCCGCGAGTATTACGACAGTGAGAGGGAGCACGAGGTGCTGCGATTGTGGAGCTACCACTTCCAGGCCTTCCACGGCGCTAAGCACGGAGATCGCCGGAGTGATCACCCCATCGCCGTAGAGCAGCGCCGCTCCGATCAATCCCAGCGCGATGATGGTCTTGCGGCGAAAGGAGTCCGCATCGCGTCGCTGCTTCTGAAGAATGAGCGCCAGCAACGCGAGGATTCCGCCCTCACCGTTGTTGTCCGCCCGCATGATGAAGATGATGTACTTGATGCTGACGATGATGATCAGCGACCAGACGATGAGCGAGAGAACGCCGTAGACGTTGTTCGGAACCGGAGCCAGGCCGTGCTCGGGCTTGAAGCACTCGCGGAGGGCGTACAGGGGGCTGGTCCCGATGTCGCCGTAAACGACGCCGAGCGCGAGAATTGTGAGTTTTGCGAGACGGCGGCCGCTCGGACGAGCTTCTACGTTAGTACTGATTTGCGCGACCTATTGAGGTTGTAAAGGCCAACCGCAGAGCTGGTGGCTTTGACCTCGGAATTTCCGCAAGTGGGCAACCCTTTGCAAGGTCAGTACCTCCCTTGAAAAAAACAGACGTCGGGAGGGCATGTCGCTTGCGTTAAGAGTGTTGCAACTGGGAACGACTTTGATTCCACAGCGGAGGGTAAAATGAGGGACATCAACGAACGCGGTCTCGAGAACGAAGTCAAAGGCACCGTAAAAGAGATGAAGGGCAAGATTCGCGGCGATCTGGGCGATGCCACGGACAACGCGAGTGAGCACATCAAGGGTCGCGCTGAACAGCTTGAGGGAAAAGTGCAGAAGAACTTCGGCAAAGGCGAAAGAGACGCCGATCCCGATAAGGTTTAGCTCCCTGAAGGGATAGAAAAAAAGCGCCGGTGCATTGCACCGGCGCTTTTTTGTCATCAGGGCTCGGTTTAGAACGGTGGAGAACCCGGGGGCCGATCCCTATGCTCTGCCGTATCTCCTCCGCGCCGCTCGGCGAGATCCCGGCGTGCGGCTGCGCGCATCTTGTCCAGCTTGGCCTGCTGGTCGGGGTTGAGCAACCGCTTGATCTGCGCATGAGTGCTGTCGCTGACCACACGCGCGAGGAGCGCAATTGAATCCAGTTGCGGCTTCACCGGCTTGTACAGCGCAACGATCTGCCGGTGCTTCTGCTCGATGAGCGAATCGACCGAGGCCTGTTGCGGGGGCGTGAGCTTGAGCTCCTCCGCCATGCGTTGTCTGTAAGCTCGCGGTCCGCGCATATCGCGACCGTGACCGGCGCGAATTACGCGTTCGGCGGAGAAGCCGAGCGCGCCACCGGCGAGAAATGCGCCGAGCAGAAACATCAGCGCGTAGCCCTTGGTTCGGTCCATTGTGATCCTCAATGCGACATGACGTAGCGGAATGTCGCTTCACGCTGCGACGTACCATCGTGTGGAGCAGTCACGACCTGTACCGCGCCCGGCAGAATATCTGTTGCGACGGACTCGGTGACCGCTTCGTAGCTGGTGCGCAGCTCTTCGTCATTCTGACGCGACCAGAGTAGTCCAGCGGCAACGAACAGCAGCGCCGCCGCCGCCAACCCGGGCGCCGCCCAGCTCGCGAGATCCGACCACCAGTTGACCGGGATCCGTACGATGGCCTGCCCGTGCGCGGCGACGTACGCCAGGATGCGTCCTTCGAGGGCGTCCCAATACGCGCCTTCGGCGGGCGGTGCGTACACATCACGGAGCATCTCCGTGATCCTCGCATCGCCTTCGTCGTCGAGTCGCAAATCGGTACGATCTTCCATCACAATCTCCTACCCCCTCAGGTTCCCCAGGAGTCCCCGGAGCTTTTTTCTCGCGTGGTGCAAATCCGAGCGAGCCGTTCCGCCCGGGATCTCCAACATCACGCCAATCTCCGCGTGCGTAAACCCCTCCACATCATGCAGCACTATCACCGCCCGCGCCCGCGGCGGAAGCTGCGCCAGCGCGGCCTCGAGCCGTCCCTTCAGCTCACCGGCTTCCGCAGGATCACGGAACGCGGCCGGAATCGACTCCGAGAGCTCCTCCGCCGTTCGCACCTTCCGGCGGCGCGCCAGATCGAGGGCCGCATTCGCGACGATTCGATTGAGCCAAGCGCCGAAAGTCTGTCCCGGATCGAACCGGTCGAGTGCCTGGTACGCGCGCAGAAATCCTTCCTGCACCGCGTCCTCCGCATCCTCATGCGTCATGACGATCGACCGCGCCACTATATACGCACGACGCTGATGCAGACGCACGAGCCCGGCAAAACCCCGCTCGTCGCCCTTCCGGGCCAGACTTACGAGCTCTCGCTCCTCATCAGAAATACGTATCGGTGCGTTCAACTGTTGAGGGACTAGTGTACCGGGCCCATCGAGCCGCGCGCGCGACCCGTCCGGAACAATAGCAGCAACGGCAGCGCGAATACGAGCACCAGCCCGCTATACAGGTAGATCCTGGAGAAGGCGAGCATGCTCGACTGCACCGTCACCTGCTTGTCGAGGATGGCGAGAGCCTGCTGCTGCGCGGTCAGCGGATTCATCCCACGCGATATCAGTCCGCGGGTAAGCAGTGAAAGCCGGCTCAATGTCTCTGGATCGTTCGCGCCGACGTGCTCCACGAGCACCGCTTTCTCGCTCGACATGAAGCGCGCGAGCAGTGTCGCCATCACCGCGATACCGAGCGACCCACCGAGCTGCCGCATCAGATTGAACATTCCCGTCCCCTGCGCGAGATCCTTGACCTTGAGGTCGGCCATGGTCGCGTTGGTGAGCGGCACGAAGATCAGACCGAGACCCATGCCGCGAAGGATCAGCGGCCAGAACAGATCGTGCTGGCCGCTTGCGGACGTCAGATGCGACAACTTGAGCATCGACCAGAAGAAGAGAAATGCGCCGGCAATGATGGTGTACCGTGCGTCCAATCGCATCGCGTTTCTTCCCACCACCGCCATCGTGACCGCTGATGCAATCGCGCCGGGCAGAATGATCATCCCGGTTTGCCAGGCCGTCATCTGCAGCAGCTGCTGAAGAAAAACGGGAAGGATGAACACCGATCCGTAGAGAGCGAATCCGAGCAGCAGTCCCATGCTCACGCCAGCGGTGAGCTGTCTGCTCTTGAGAATCCGGAAGTTGATGACCGGCTCGTCGGTAGTGAGCTCGTGCCAGATCAATGCGATTCCCGAGAAGAGCGCCGTGAAGCCGAGCAACGTCACGAAGCGCGAGTCCCACCAGTCGTAGCGCTCACCGCGCTCGAGCATCCACTGCAGCGAGCCCACACAGAGTGTAAGGAGGATTATTCCGAGATAGTCGATCTTGTCGGCGCGCTCCTGGTGCGCGGCGTCGTGGACGTAGGTGACGGTCAGGATCGCCGCGATGATTCCGAGCGGGACGTTGATGTAGAAGATCCACGGCCAGGAATAATTGTCGGTAATCCACCCGCCAAGCGTAGGACCGAGCGTCGGACCGACCATGACGCCGACGCCGAAGATCGCCATCCCGGTTCCCGCTTCTTCGGGCGGAAACGACTCGTAGAGTGTCGCCTGCGCCGTGGACAAAAGTGCGCCGCCGCCAATTCCCTGAATCACGCGCCAGAAGATGAGCCCGAGCAGGGAGTGAGACGCCCCGCAGAAGAAAGACGCGAGCGTAAAGAGGAGAATCGAGCCCGTGAAGTAGCGCTTTCTGCCGAAGTACGCCGACAGCCAACCCGACATCGGAATGACGATGACGTTGGCGATGATGTACGAGGTGGATACCCAGGCGATCTCGTCGAGCGTTGCCCCGAGATTCCCCATCATGTGCGGAATGGCGACGTTGACGATCGACGTGTCGATCAGCTCGAGCATCGCCGCCATCGTGACGGTGGCGGCGATGATGTACTTGTGCGCGTAGCGGTCTTCGGAGGACGTCGTCATCCCGGAGGACCGCAACACGGCCGTGCTCACCGGTTGGACGTGTCTACGTGGACGTTCGCCGAGAGACCCGGTCGCAGTGGATGGTTACCCGGACACGGCTTGGTGACCGCAATCCGCACTGGAACACGCTGCACCACCTTGGTGAAATTTCCGGTCGCGTTGTCGGGAGGAAGAAGCGCGAACTTGGCTCCGGTCGCGCCGCTCACGCTGGCGACTTTCCCGTAGCCGACGCATCCGCCGTACGCATCGATCTCGAACTCGACGGGCTGACCGGGACGGATCGTGGCGAGCTGCGTTTCCTTGAAGTTCGCCGTCACCCAGACGCCGGTATCGGCAACGATGCTGAGGAGCGGCTGGCCGGGCGCGACGAGTTGTCCGACCTCGACCTGTTTTCTCGACACCTCACCCGACGCTGGCGCGGTGATGCGAGTGTAATCGAGCTGCAGCTGCGCATTCTGAGCGGCCGCACGAGCGGCGAGGGTGCGCGCGTTGGCTACACGAACGCCGGCCTCAGCTGTGTTCACCGTCCCGCCAGCCGCCGAAGCCTGACGCTCGGCGGCAATGAGATTGGCCTGCGCGACAGCAGCTGTCGCCTGAGCGGCGTCGAGCTGTTGCCTGGAGATGATCTGTTTGGCTGCCAGCTCGCGGGCCCGGGCGAGATCGGCGTCCGCCTTGTTGGCGTTGGCGCGTGCGGCTCCAATCTGTGCATCCAGTGCGGCACGCTGACCGGTGGCGCTCTGAACCTGCGCCTCTGCCTGTCCCGAAAAACCGCCGCCACCAGCGGTCGCTTCAGCAGCGGCGAGATCGGCCTGCGCCTGCTGGAAGCGGACGCGGTAGTCAGCGTCGTCGAGCTGAACGAGCAATTGCCCGGCGTTCACGTGATCGTTCTCATTGACGTTCACCGTCTTCACGTATCCACCGACCTTCGCCAGCACGGGCACGATGTGGCCGTCGACCTGCGCATTGTCGGTCGACTGGTGCGATCGTCCGTAGTTCCATTTCTGGAACGCCCAGAAGCCTAGGACGAGCCCGAGCGCGATCACGATCGGCACAACGAATTTCTTTTTCGTCGAAGGTTTGTCGGGGTCGGCACCGGCGGATCTGCCATTGCGGGAGGTCGTCGGGGCGCTGGATTCTATTGCGGCTGCCATAGTCTTCCTGTGTTCCTACGGGACTGGATAAAGTTTAGCTAACAGTGGTTTCTGAGTTATCTGAGTGACGTCACGCTGCCTGTCGCCCGCGCGAGTGACACCCGCGCCAGCTGGTACGCAGTCTCCGCGTCGTTCACGAGAGTCCGCGACGAGGTCAACGCGAGCGATGCATTCACAACATCCGCGTTTCCCGCCACGCCGGCGTTGAAACGGTCGCGCGCCTGGGCAAGCTCCTGCTCGGCGAGACGAAGACGCTCGCTCGCCGCATCGAGCTGCTCACGCGCAGCGGCCAGATCCAATACCGCACCGCGCACATCAGCCTGCGCCTGCTGCTCGACGTCGTGCTGTCGGATCTCTGCTTCCTTTACGACAGATCTCTGCTCCTGCACCCTTCCTTCGCGCCTGAATCCGTCGAAGATCGGAATACTTACCTGCAACCCCCACGTGTAGGTGTTGAGAAGGCGCGCGCCGTTCTTCCCGATGACGCCGTCGTCGGCGACGAGCCCAAGCGTCGGCAAACGCTCGGCCTTGATCGCGGAGAGCCCTTGCCGGGCTGCGCGAACCCGCTCTTCCTCGGCGAGAATGTCCGGACGCGCGCGAAGCGCTTGCGCCAACAGCGCCGGTTCATCCGGAACCGGCTCAGTGGCAGCCGCGACGGTCGAGAGTGAATCGGTGAGCACGATGTCGGTTCCTACCGGAAGCGAGAGCGACCGTAGCAGATCGAGGTGCGCATGATCGCGAGCGTTTCGCGAAGCGATGAGGCTGGCCCGCGTGGCGGCGAGCTGTGCTCGGGCTCGCGTCACATCGAGACCGACGCCCGTTCCCGCCCGGAGCTGCGATTGCGCGATGCCGAGCAGGTC
>DASZZU010000083.1:0-3658 GCA_035544855.1 Gemmatimonadaceae bacterium
TGCCGAGGGGTGGGCTCACTATGGAGAGCAGATGATGGTGGAGGAGGGATTCGGGAATCACGATCCGAAGACCCGCCTCGCGCAGCTCTCCGAGGCGCTGCTCCGGGATTGCCGCTGGGTGGTGGGGATGAAGGAGCACACTCAGGGAATGACCGTGCAGCAGGGCGCGACGAATTATTTCACGAAGAAATGTTTCCAGCAGCCGGCGAACGCCTACGAAGAGGCGCGTCGCGGGGCGTACAACCCGACGTATCTCTACTATACGTTGGGGAAGCTGGAGATCTACAAGTTGCGGGCGGACTATCAGAAGGCTCGCGGCGCGAGCTATTCGCTGCGCGAGTTCCACGACGCGTTCGTCAAGCAGGGCGGGATACCCATCAGGATGGTGAGGAGGTTATTGCTGCCGAATGATACGAGCTCAGTGTTGTAGAGTGAGTTCGCTCTCACATTAAAGAAACACACCTCACCGCTGTGACCAGCGGTTGTTGGTCGAGTCGGCATCCATCCAAATCCCGCCGTGAGGAAGGCAACGCGCATAGGGGGCATAGTAGAAGAGGGGCTGGGAGTACTAATATAGGATAGGCTCCATCGGAGAGTGCCATGCAGCAGAGCGCGCCCGCACGCCGTCTCGTGTCGACAGTTCTTCTTTCCGCCTTTTGTGCCTGCTCGGGCGAGAATTCAAACACCCAGAGCGTCCAACAAGGTAAAAACGGCGAGGTATCACAATCTGCAGCCACTGGCTGCGATGCTTCCCTGTGGGATCACGTGTACAACCCCACACGACTGCAGCAACTTGCACCCTGTGTGAGCGTTACGGGAATAATTGACGAATCCGATGCTGACGCTGACGGCGATCAGCATTTTCTGCTCAGGCTCGATCCGGGACAGGACACATTGGTGAACAAGAGGAATGATAAGAAAAAGGCCGGGGACATCGTACTCGAGATCGTGTGTGCAAACCCCACTACGATGAAGAAAGTAAAATCAGCCTGCGCCGGCTACACGAATCCCATACCCATACCCGCGGTGGGCGCGCACGTCCGGGCAACCGGCACCTATGTCCTTGATTCGCACAACGGATGGGTAGAGATCCATCCCGTGTCGAAGCTTGAAGGGATGTGAGTCAAGCGGCCTTTAACGCAGTCCGGCTGTTACCATTCGGGTAACATGCAGTCTTGAATATAGAGGGCGCGGCTACCATATTGGTAGCGCGTGCACATCATCACCAAAAGACGATTGCGAGAGTTTTGGGAGCGTCATGCGGATGCTGAGCATGATCTGCGAATCTGGCAATCCGTCGTGCAGGCAAGGCGCTACAGGACTCCGCACGACGTCAGAGCAGAGTTTACGGCTAGTTCTTTTCTCGGTGACGGTGTGACGGTCTTCAACATCACTGGCAACAAATACCGGTTGGTCGTGGCAATCCGATACGACATGGGGGCAGTCTTCATCAGGCACGTGGTCACCCACAAGGAGTATGACAGATTGACAAAGAGCGGCAGTCTCTGATTAACGAGCGCAATCCCCGTGGTACCAACCCATAGTGGAGAGAGTGGAGCAAATGTCGGGTACATCTACCGCGCCTCGCGCTGTCCGGAAGACGAGCGCAGCGCCAATCGAACGCCCAATTCGCACGAAAAAAGAATACGAGAGATTCGTCGAGGAAATAGATGCTCTTCTTGACGCAAATCCCAGGGAGGGCAGTGCCGCTTACGATCGCCTGGAGCTTCTTGCGTTACTCGTCGAAGCCTACGAGGATGAGCACGAACAGTGGGGCAACGACCCAGCTTCGCCACAATCCATAGTGCGCTTCATGGCGGAGCAGCAGGGTGTCACGCCCGGGGAGCTCGCGCAACTCATGGGCGGTAGAAGTCGACTATCCGATTTCTACAACGGGAACCGGGAGCTCTCGCGCGGTCAAATCAAAGCGGTTCGGGAGAGACTACATATCCCCGCTGACTTATTGATTGCTTAGCGGAGCTCGAGGCGCTGCTGGCGCTGCGGAAACGGTAGCCAACGGCTGCCCGGCCGTTTACAGTGTGGAGAGTACACATACTTCGAGGGAAGAGATCGCATGACACCCGGATGGCGTTACACCCTCGCCGCAACCTGTGTGGCACTGCCGCTCACCGCTGCTCCCGCGCGATCGCAAGGCTTCCCTTTCAGCCAGAGGGGGAGCGTGACGCAGATGGTCGCGTTCACCGAGATCTCGATCTTCTACGGACGCCCTGTCGCCCGCGGACGTGCGTTATTCGGTGCGCTCGTCCCGTGGGACAGCGTCTGGCACCCGGGCGCGGATTCAGCGACGCGCATCAAGTTCAGTCGGGACGTGCTCATCGAAGGGCAGCCACTGCACGCCGGTGAGTATTCGCTGTGGGTCCTCCCGCGCGAGCACGCTCCGTGGACCGTGATTTTCAGCCGAGCTGCGCACGTATTTCATAAGCCCTATCCGGGCGCCAGGTTTGATGTGCTTCGGGTGGACGTGACACCGGAACAGGTCTCGCACATGGAGTCGTTCGCGATCTATTTTCCGATGGTGCTGCGCGACGAGACCGTGCTCCGTCTACACTGGGGGACGACCGCGGTCCCGGTGCGCATCAAGGCGCCCTTCAGGCCGCATTCGTAGTGGTGCCACGTCAGGTCGCAGCGCTTGTCGAGCTAACGTCGATCGCCTCGTATCCCTGCCGGGGGGGAGCCTCCGTTTGCCAACTAACGTGATCTCGTGACTGCGTGTCCAGAGTGGGGGCTCGTCGTTCTTGACCGGACGCGTTGATGGCTCTAAGGTGGCAGACGCTCGAGTGCACGCGCGAAAGACACCGAACGCGCCTTATGGAGGTGCAAATGAACCGTCGCTCGACTCCTTGCAGCCAGCGCGACTGGCGCCATCGCGGAACGGACTTAGCGCCGGGGGTCTCCTGATGGGCGCCGTCACCAACATGCGCCCCTGAACTTTATCGTGAACGGTCTACGACAGGCAGCTCGACGTACGAGGCGGCGGCGCGTGACCGGAAGATGCGCTGCGTTGCCGGCCGGAAGTCGGAATCCTTTGCCTCGAAGATGTTTGGAACAAACGTCTGCGGGTTTCGGTCGATGAGCGGGAACCAGCTGCTCTGCACCTGCACCTGAATTTTGTGGCCCTTGCGGAACCGATAATTCTGCGTGTGCAGGTCGACCACGTACTCTTCGATGCGGTTTGGCGTGATGGGTTGCGGATGCTCGAAACTCTTACGGAACCGCGCGCGCAACACGTCGTTCGCGACCATCAGCTCATAACCCCTCAGAGTCGAGTCCGGTTCGTAGCGATGCGGATAGACATCGATCAGCTTGACGACCCAGTCCGCATCACTCCCTGTCGTCGATGCGAACAGGTGTGCGGCAATCGCGCCGGCGATCTCGACGTCACCCTCCAGCGGAGGCGTCTGCCAGATCGCGACATCCGAACGGTCATTGTCGAAACGCTGGTCGTCCACGAGCCAGCGGCTCCAAGTGTTATCGGCACCGAAAAGAGGGAGGATCGGACGCTTGCGGTACGGGACGGGATTCGCCGGATCTGAAACGTAAGAGTCGAAAGCCCTGTCGGAACGATCAGTCGGAGTGTCGAAGGAGAGTCGCTTGTTGGCGCGGAAATAAAGTGGCCGCTTAGTAACACCCTTGCGCG
>DASZZU010000084.1:0-7773 GCA_035544855.1 Gemmatimonadaceae bacterium
TGTCACACTTCTCCCATGCGTCGGGCGGAATTTCGTGCTTCTCGTGCCTCGGAAGCCGGGGCTTCTTTTCCTTCCGAAACCATGCCATGCGAGGAATTTACGGCAGAGCGGCTAAATTCGCAGCAGGTAAGCAGATACGCCGCTCGGCGGCAGGTGCGCGTCGATCCGAAAGAGCGCGGACACTATGGGCGCCTCGGTTTGTCGCAGTTTCTGAAATTGCCCCGGTCAGTCGGGCGAGGGTATCTGCTCGGGACGGCTAGCTCGCTTACACGCTGCGAGCCCGTCAGCCCGCTGCGCTTGCGCTTCGCGGGCACCCAGCCGGTCTCTTGCTACGCGAGACGCCGCCCTGCGCGACACCCTCACCCTCCTTCCCACGAGATTCTGTAACTGCAGCGGCGCGGAGCGCCGCAGGAATCGCGCGCTCTCTCACCACTCGCGCGCCAGCGCGCCGAGCGCAGCTCGGCGTTCCCGCGCAATTATGCCGTCGCCGCCGCAAACAAGCGCACGAGACCAACAGCGGCGCGCACTTATAGATGTCGCCCCAGGGAGGCGAGGGGTGTCCTCAGAGGGAGCGGCCGCAGCCAGCGCCGCTGCAAGGCGGCGCGGTGCGGCGAGCCGTAGGCGAGCAGCAGGCGAGAGCTCCCGAAGAGGAAACCCCCCGCCGACCCCGCGCGATGCACCAGAAGAAGCGCGCACCACGATGCCAAAGCGCCTAATAGCCGCGAAGCGACAGAGCGCTGCCCCGGCCCTCGCCGGATATCCGCATCAGTATGCCGACCGCAACCCAACTCGCGAGCATGAACGATCCGCCGTAGCTGAAAAACGGAAGCGGAATGCCGGTGATCGGCATCAGGTTGAGTGTCATGCCAACATTCACCAGTACGTGCACGAACCAGCTGGACATCAAGCCGAAGGCCACGAGGCTGCTGTAGGAGTCGTTGGCGCGCTCTGCTACCTGGGTGATGCGGAGGAACAGCCAGAGGAAAAGTGCGAGCGCTATGGCGACGCCAATGAAGCCGAGCTCTTCACCGACCACCGAAAAGATGAAATCGGTGTGCTGCTCGGGAAGAAACGCGAGTCGCTTCTGCGTTCCCAGAGTGTAGCCCTGACCGAAGAGACCACCGGATCCGATGGCGACTTTCGACTGGATGACGTGATATCCGGATCCGCGCACGTCGGCCGTGGGATCGAGGAAAGTCTTCAATCGATTCTGCTGGTACGGCGCGAGCTTCTCCCACATGATCGGCGCGATCACGCCCGTGGCGACGTTGAGCACCATCAGAACGATTCCTTCGATCAGGAATGGACGGTACCACAGCACCAGCGCGAGCAGAATGAAGAACCACGCGCCCCACAACCCGACGCTGAACGATAGGGTGAGGCTGATTGCCGGACTCGCGATGAGAAGCAGCAGCGGCCACGCTACTCCGGACCAGTACAGCATCGCGAAGAAGATTCCGATGAAAACAATGCCCGTCCCTAGATCGGGCTGGAGCATGATGATGACCCACGGAATTCCGACTATGAGCGCGGGCTTCCAAAGATCGAGGAGCGAGCGCGCCGATTCTCTGCTCCCCGACAGAACCTTGGCAAGCATCAGCACTACGGTGACTTTCGCGATCTCCGACGGCTGGCCGATGCGATGGCTTCCAATGGCGAGCCAGCTCTTGGTGCTCGCGGCGGTGCCCGCGCCTTTCCCGACGACGAGCGTGAGAGCAAGAAGGAACATCGAGAACAAGTACAGCGGGACAGTCATCCACTCGATGAAGCGGACCGACGAACGCATTACCGCGTAGGCGAAACCCAATCCGATGAGCAGCCACACGATTTGCGACTTGTAGGCGTGAGCTACGGCTGTCGGCGTATCGGTTTGGCCGGCGGAGTAAACCATCGCGACACCAAACAGCGAGAGCAGTCCGGCGGTGGCGAGCAACCGATAATCAGAAACGATCGGCCTGCTCATCAGCCTTCGTCCATGACGGCCTTGATCGGCCCGACCTTCAGATAATGGCCGATGATGGCGGACGCGATGTGCGCTGCGCGTGACCCGTGAAGACCGAATTCGAGCAGCACTGCGACGACGATTTTCGGGTGGTCGGCGGGAGCGAATCCGACAAACCACCCATGATCGGCGCCGCCGGAATTCTGCGCGGTTCCGGTCTTGCCAGCGAGCGTAAGACCCTGAATCGCGGAGGCTCCTGCGGTACCACCGGCTTCGAGGACCGCCTTCAGGCCCTCCAGCAGAACCGAATCCTGCTCCTGGCTCAGGCTATATAACTGCTTCCGCTGGGGCACGAGGTGCGCGATCTCGGGCCGCGATTCCTGCCCCTGGGTGGCGAGTGCGGAGTAGAACTTCGCCATGTTCACCACTGTCTGGGAATTCGCACCTTGACCGATGGCGAGGTTCAGCGTTTCGGCGTTGCTCCAGTTTCGCCCATACTTCTTGTTGTAGTAGTCGACCGCGTATGGCCAGAAAGGCTGATTCTCTTCCGGGAGATCGATCCCCGATTTGTCGCGCATGGTGAGCGAGATTCCGCCGGCAATCATTCTCGAAAGTCCAACCTTCAGGCCGAGCTGATAGAAGTAGACGTCGCAGGAATGCTTGATCGCGGCTTCGAGATCGAGCGAGCCATGTCCCTTCTTCTCCCAGCACCGAAAGTAGCGTGTACCGTACTGAAGGCCTCCAGTGCACGGCACGGGCATGTGCTCCTTGAGTCCGACGATCCCGTCCTTGAGGGCTATTACCGCCGTGGCGAGCTTGAACGTCGAGCCCGGCGGATAGCGCCCCTGAATGGCTTTGTTGACGAGCGGCCGCCGTTTGTCTTCGAGCAGCTGCTTGTAATAGTCGGCAGGAATTCCGCCTGTGAATTTGTTTGGATCCCAGCTCGGGGCGCTGTAGAGCGCCAATACCTCACCGGTGGTCGGATCGATCGCAACCGCGCCGCCTTGCAGAGAGTCGGCGAAAATTCCGACCGTGAACTTCTGAAGATCCAGATCGATGTTCGTGTAGAGCGGCGGCGCACCTTCCGCATTCAGGTCTGGCCTGGGTCCTTCTCCCCGCACCGGCCGTCCACGCGCATCAACTTCGTCAAAGCGTACGCCTTCCTTGCCGTGAAGAATCGCCTCGTACTGCTTCTCGAGCCCAGCTTTCCCAATTTCCTGTCCTGGCTTGTAGTTCGCATACTTCGGATCGTTCAGGTCGGACTCCGTGATTTCACCAGTGTACCCCACGAACGACGCGACCATCGGCCCATCAGGGTAGTACCGCTTCGGCACAGACTGGATGATGAGTCGGGGGAAGTCGAGACGGTGCTCCTCGAGCACGGACACGATGTCGATGGAGGCATCGGGGAGGACTACCGTCGGACGCGTCGGCGCGCGACGATAACGCCGGATCGCCGCATTGATCTGGTACTGATCGAGCTGGAGTGTGCTGGCAAGCTGGGAGAGGGCAGCGCGCAAGCTGTCTACATTCGGCGCGGTGATCGAGACGGAGTACGCCGGAAGATTTTCGGCGATCACCTCTCCGTGCCGGTCATAGATGATTCCCCGCGGGGCGGGCAGAGGGATGGGACGCAGTCGATTTTCCTCCGACTGCATCACGTACTGCCTGTTCTGAATGACCTGTGTCTTGAAGAACGCGCCCATCAGAAACAGGAATCCGAGAACGAGCGCCAGCGAGCTCATACGGGCTCGGCGGGCGACGTCATTCGGATGAAAGCTCATGCGGGAGTAGGCTCGAGTAATGGACGCATTATGAAGAGTAACAGAACGCCCACCGCCGCGGTCACGGCCGCCGAGAGCGGCGACCACAAGAGCAACTGCTGCACCAGCTCGAAACCGTGCACGCGCTGCTCACCCACGAAGTAGATGATATCGAACACCCACTTGCCGAGGAAAAAGAAGAAGGCATTGAGAACAAGGTTGTCCGCAAAGAAGACCGCTTTCAGGTACGAAGCCCCAAAGCCGACCACGGTCATACCGATTGCGCCGGCGCCGAGCGCGTCGGGCGCGAGAGAATCAGACATGAGGCCCAGGATGAAGCCGATCACCGCGGCCGTCGCGGGTCTGACTCTCACCGCGGCCAGAAGGAGTGCCAGCACCAGGAAATCCATCGGCGCGCGCCATCCGAGCAGCGGACGGAGCGTATAGTGGAGAACGACGAAGATGAGGAAGCTGATTATCGCGCGAATCGCTCCGCCCACGTTCATCGCGTGGCTCCCCGTCGGAGCGGAAGGTCGGGGGGTGGAACAGAGTCGCGTCTGGTCGTATCGCGCCGCGTGGTGTCGCGGCGAGTGGTGTCACGCCGAGCGGTGGTATCTCCGAGCAGCGTCGGGCGACGTACGGGCGTCGGGCGCGGTGTCACAGCCCGCGCGCTATCGGTTGCGCCGAGGGGAGGTGCGCCGTTTGCGCGCGCCATGCTATCGAGCACCGCTCTCCGCGCCGCGGCTTCAAGGAGTGCCGCGCTCCTGGCGGCGGAATCCCCAGAAACCACAATTCGCTGCGCGGCTGCATCGACCTGCGCGACGTTCTGCCAGACGCCATCCAGGCCTTTCGCCAGACGGTCGCGGCGAAGGATCATCACCAAGTATACGTCAGCAGGGTTGACGGCTGGACGCAGCAGATAGGTTCGGGCCCAGCCTTCCGACGTCTTGATTTCCTGAAGAACCGTTCCGACGGGAATTCCGCGCGGCCATACACCGCCCCATCCCGAGCTGACAATGACCGAACCGGGCTTGAGCGTCGCTCTGAACGGAACCCCGCGCAGCTCGATCAGATAGCCACCGGTTGCTCCCGTGAGGTGAGCCTGAGCGATGCCGAACGCGGTTCCATCGGGCGACATCGCGCTCACCCGGAAATCAGGGTGTGTCCACAGCATGGCGTGGCTCATCGTCGGATCGACCTGATCGACAACGCCCACCAGTCCCTCCGGAGCTATGACCGGACTCAGTCGGCTGACGCCGGCGCGCGACCCAGCGCTCAGAATGACAGTGGTTTCGTCGCGTACTCCCCGGCCGTGCAGTGCCTCGGCGGGGACGAATCCCCAACGGAGGCGTGAACCGAGGCCAATAACCTTTCTGAGACGGTCGTTCTCGCTCTCGAGCGAGCCCGCCTTCATCGAGCCAAGTGAGAGGCTGTCGAGGTACGTCTGCTTTGCGTCGGCCGAAAGCAGCGACTGACGCCCGCGTTCGGATCTCTCCTGAAGAAGAACGAGTGGCGCCAGAAACGTGCGCCTTATTCCGGTCGCCACGGGGTCGCGCATCGTGTTCGGAAGGGCGCGGGCCGCAAGCGCCAGGACGATGCACGTAGAGAGAACTATTAGATCAACCCGGGTGTTGCTTCTTATGGCGCGGGCCACGTGTTACCTCAAGTCGCTAGGACAGACCAGTATTTCGCCTCGTCATCAAGTATACGGCCTGTACCCCGCACCACACAGGTCAGAGGATCCTCATCGACATGGATCGGCAGACCAGTTTCCTGCGACAACAGGACATCGAGCCCGCGAATGAGAGCGCCTCCGCCGGTCATGACCATGCCGCGGTCGACGATGTCGGCAGCGAGCTCGGGCGGAGTGATCTCCAGCGCGCGGCGCACCGCATCGACGATCTGCTGAATCGGCTCCTGTACGGCGTCGCGGATCTCCGAGGAATGCACACGCACCGTCTTCGGAATGCCTGATACAAGATCCCTGCCCTTCACGTCCATCTCCCTTTCTTCGCCAACCGGAGCGGCCGACCCGATCTGGATCTTCACCTGTTCGGCGGTCGATTCACCGACGAGGAGGTTGTAGTTCTTGCGCATGAACTGGACAATTGCCATGTCCAGCTCGTCGCCGCCCGTGCGGATCGAAGTGTCGCTCACGATTCCTGACAGCGCGATCACCGCGATCTCGGTGGTGCCTCCACCGATGTCGATTATCATGTTGCCCGTCGGAGTTTCGACTGGAAGTCCGACGCCGATTGCAGCAGCCATCGGCTCAGCGACCATGAAGACTTCCTTCGCACCGGCGCCGAGCGCGGAGTCGCGAACGGCGCGCTTCTCTACTTCGGTGATGCCCGAAGGAACGCAGACGATAACGCGCGGCTTCACCTTGAAGACGTGGTTTTCAATGATGAGGGCGAGAAAATATCTCAGCATCTTCTCGGTGACATCGAAGTCGGCAATGACACCGTCCTTCATCGGTCTTACGGCGATTATGCCTTCGGGGGTGCGGCCGAGCATGCGCTTCGCCTCGAGTCCGACGCCCTTGATCTTTCTCGTCTCGCGATCGAGTGCCACGACTGAAGGCTCGTTCAGCACGATGCCTTCGCCCTTCACGTAAATCAGTGTATTTGCGGTGCCGAGGTCGACGGCGATCGCATTGGCCGGGAAGAGGGCGCCCGGCTTGAAGAAGGGAAATCGCATTAGTTCAAATATGAATCGGGTGGAGTAAACGGCAAGCCAAATGCCTCAGCGACAGCGGGATATGTCACCTTTCCGTCTACGATGTTCAGTCCTTTTTCCAGAGCGGGATTTTCCTTCAGCGCCTGCTTCCATCCCTTGTTGGCGATCTGCTTCGCATAAGGGAATGTCGCGTTGGTAAGCGCGAGCGTCGAAGTACGTGGTACACCACCAGGCATGTTTGCGACTCCGTAGTGGATGATTCCATCCACGACGTAGGTTGGGTTCTCGTGCGTTGTGGCCTTGATGGTTTCGACGCAGCCGCCCTGATCGATGGCGACGTCGACGATAACCGCTCCAGGCTGCATCGTCTTCAGATCCTCACGGCGAATGAGTCTCGGTGCGACAGCTCCGGGGATCAGAACCGCTCCGACGACCAGATCCGCAGTGGAGATCTGCTCTAGAATGTTATGACGATTGGAATAGATGAGTGTGACGTTGGCGGGCATGACGTCGGACAGGTAGCGTAAACGTTCCAAGCTTAGGTCAAGGACAGTGACTTTCGCACCCAACCCAGCCGCCATCTTGGCGGCGTTGATTCCGACGATCCCCCCACCCAGAATCACTACTTTGGCCGGAGCTACACCGGGAACCCCGCCAAGGAGAACACCGCGCCCCCCATAAAGCTTCTCGAGGTACTTGGCGCCTTCCTGAACGGCCATCCGGCCAGCGACCTCCGACATCGGAGTGAGAAGCGGGAGCTCGCGATTCGGTAGCTCCACCGTCTCATAGGCGATACATACCGCGCCACTCTTCAGGTGGGCGAGGGTCAGCTCCTTGTCCGCGGCGAAGTGGAAGTATGTGAAAATCACCTGGCCTTTCTTCATCCGGGGCCACTCGAGCTTGATCGGCTCCTTGACCTTCATGATCATCTCGGCTTCGCGCCACACCGTGTCGGCGTCGGCGCCGACCTTGGCCCCGACGGACGTGTACGCCGAATCCGGAAAGCCGCTGCCCTCACCGGCTCCTTTCTCGATCATGACGCTGTGGCCCGCCGCGACCAGCGCTTCCGCGCCCGCCGGCACCAGAGCGACACGATTCTCGTTGGTCTTGATCTCCTTCGGAACGCCGATCCTCATAAAATTTCAGATTACTCGAATTGAAAGATTGAAGGCGATGCGACTGATCGTTCTAGGGATCACGCCGCGGCCTTGGGACCCAGGCTCACGAGCGTTTGCTTCCCCGGTGAATAGTAAGTTTTACAGATCGCCGCGACGGTCTCGGTATCGATAGCATCGACCAGCGCCAGCACTTCATCGAGCGTCCTGTAAGGCTCGCCGTACAGCTCGACCCCCGCCGCCCGATACATCCTCGACGACGGGCTCTCGAGAG
>DASZZU010000085.1:0-13771 GCA_035544855.1 Gemmatimonadaceae bacterium
AAGGCGCAGCCGATGTAGGGGTTGATGGACCAGAATCCCATGCCCGTCGTCTCGGGGCCATTGAGGACGCTCTTGGCGGGTGACGAGTAGTAGCGGATGTCCTTTTGCTCCCCGATTACCGGGAGCTGGCGGGAGGAGCGGTCGTACTCCGCTCCGAACAAACCGGGGTCCCGGTATTTCATCTACCGAATATATCCCGAAGCTAGAACGGCGTCCAGATTGTGGCGCCCGGCGGCGTCCGGAGTTGCGGAGTCAGGTCCCTGCTTCGGTATTCGATGTGCTTTCGCAGGCGGACAATCAGAAGGTGAGCCCGACAACGGCCCCATTCTCCGCCGGACGCACGAAAAAGTGCGCGTAGCGCGAATCGCGCGAGACGCGCCAGGCGTGGATCGCCGAGAGTCCGCCGAAGGTCAGGGACACCTGGGTCTTGGACAGAGACGATGTCCGCGCCATGAAACTGATATCGCTTACGGATGCATTGCGGCCGAGCCGGCTGTCTATTCCGGAAAAGACGTCGGCCTGCCGTGGTCGAGCGCGAAATAAGGGTGGGCCCCGACCGCGTACGACATGAGCACGTGGGCGGTCTCCTGGGCAAGGATGCTACCCGCGAATCCGAAAACGAAAAAGCGCCAGTAGTTATAGGAGCGCGTGGGCGGTGAAGCCGCTTGCGCGCGCGCGAGTTGGGGGAAGCCGAGGGCAAATACCGAGACCGTCAGACCAAGGAGGATTGCGCGCGAAAGTCTCAAATTTGCTATGTTGTTCGCCAAATAATCTGCTCGGAGCGAGTAACTGATGGCTGAGCGTCTATCGGACATTGCGATTCAGCGCGAGCTCGGAAATCTTCCGGGTTGGAGCCGGCGTGGCGAGGTGATCACGAAGACTTTTCAGTTCCGGAATTTCCTGACCGGAATAAGCTTTGTCTCGGCAATAGCCAAAGCAGCAGAAGCCGCCGATCACCATCCCGACATCGACATCCGCTACACGAAGATCATCTGCACGCTGAGCACTCACTCCGCCGGCGGTATCACGCAGAACGATCTCGACATGGCGAGGCAGATCGATCGGGCTCAAGAGGGTCTTCAGTGAGGAGCTCGGCGTACAGAGTTCGGCGGCTCCCTGCTTCAGTTCCGTGGATTCAAGATCCTGTCCCGGTCCTGACGCCGAGGCTCTAGTTTCGCCGGCTACCTGTCAAGCGAAGTATCGCCATGAACATATTGAGCAGATCGAGGTAGATCTGCACCGCCGCGCCGACGTACTCGTCGGGCCCGTAAAAGTTGCGCAAGCGCCAGGTGTCGAACACCAACAGGCCGCTGAACAACAGAACCGTTACTGCCGCGAGCCAGAGACCAACCGCGGCGTTGCTGAAAAAGAAGTTCAAAAACATGGTGCCGATCAGCACCCACAGGCCCACCATGAGGAAGCTTCCCCAGGCGCTGAAATCGCGGCGGCTGACGAACGCGTAAAGGGTAAGAATTCCGAACGCGCCGATCGTGAGGACGGCGGCCTGGCCGATTAATCCCGGCTGCGTTCTTCCGTAAAAGTAGAGCGCCGGTGAAATCATCACGCCCATTGCGAGGTTGAAGAGGAACACGAGGCCGATATTCATGGGGAACTCGGCCTTCTTCCTCGTCGCCAACAGGAGAGGCGCGAGAGCGGAAAAGAAAGCAATGAACGGATGCTGAGCGACAGCGACCATCAGCTGCGGCTGAGACAATCCAAACGATGCGCCCACCACCGTCACCAGAACGCTGACGAGGACGAGAGAGTACGTGCGGCGAACGAGGGTCGCCCTCTCCTCTCCAGTGCGGACCAGCGTTCCTGTCTGATATGACACACCCATTTTGACTAACTCCTAAGAGGGTCGAACGTGCGGAATATATTACCCCGCATTTTCCGTAGCGATTCGGTCAAGTAGAGCAGGGAGCCCCTTGATATCGTCGAGAAAGTAGGACGGATGATACAGCTCCAGCTGATCGCGTCTGAAAGGCCCCCACAGCGCGGCAATGGTAATGACGCCCGCGTCATTGCCCGACTGGATATCGTGCGGTGAATCGCCGACGAAAACTGCCTCACTCGATTTGTACTCCAGCTTCTCGAGCGCCGCCCGCACGGGATAAGGATCGGGTTTGTGGATGTGGACCGAGTCGTAGCCGATCGCTACCTCGATGTAGTCGTCAGCGCCGATGAACTTGAGGCCGCGCTCCATCATCATGTTGCCCTTGCTGGTCACCACACCCATCGGATGGCCGCGCTGATACAGGAGTGCCAGCGTATCGATGACTCCGGTGTACTGAGCCATCAACTGGTCGTGATTCTCCAGCTGGAACGCGCGATACCGATTGACGAGCCGCTCGCGATCTTCGTCCGATTCGACATACGGAGTGAGCTGTTTGGGGAGCGGTGTCCCCAATCCCTGGATCCATTCCTCATCGCTCGGCTGCCTCGGCCGTCCGTGAAAGGTGTGTTTCATGGAGGCGAGCAGCAGCGCGATCGAATCGATCAGCGTGCCATCAAGGTCGAAGAGAACGGCGTATGGGCGGGTTTCAGCCATACTCCCAAAGTAACCGCTCCCCGCGCGGCGTCGGAATGGGGCTGTGCGAGGCAAGCAGGCTGTAGGGAGCGTTGTAATGGGGGATTCCGGTCGCGATATTAGAATGACCATGACAGCCTCCCCCACAATGCGCACGAGCTTCAACAAGCTGCTCGATGAGATCGGAACCGTCGACCAGGTGGGGATCGAGGAGCGCGTTGCAAAGTTCCAGACGCGGAGCATCAAGAAGAGCTCCAAGCTTTGGGGACTCAAGACGGCGGTGTCGATGGTCGACCTCACGACGCTCGAAGGGAAGGACACCCCGGGCAAGATCGCGTCGCTATGCCAAAAGGCTCGACGCCCCAGCTTCGATCCCGAGGTACCGCCGGTAGCGGCGGTTTGCATTTACCCATTTCTGGTAAAGCACGCGGCGCGGTGGCTGGCTGATACGGCGATAAAAGTAGCGTCGGTCGCGACCGCGTTCCCGTCGGGGCAAAGTCCGTTGGCGCTTCGTCTGGAAGAAGTGAAGATCGCGGTTTCCGACGGAGCCGACGAGATCGACATGGTGATCAACCGCGGACTCTTCCTCGCGGGAGAATTCAACGCCGTGCAGGACGAGATCAGCGCGGTGGTCGAGGCCTGCGGCGACGCGCAGCTCAAGGTCATTCTGGAAGTGAGCGAGCTTGACACGTACGACAATATCCGCGCGGCGTCCTTTCTGGCGATGCAGGTGATTCGTCCGGGCGACTTCATCAAGACGAGCACGGGAAAAGCAGCCGGGAGCGCCACGCTGGCGAACACCCAGGTGATGATCGAAGCCATCCGCGATTTCTATCTGGCGACGGGAATCGCGATTGGAATGAAGCCGGCGGGCGGAATCAGGACCGCGAAGCAGGCGCTTCACTATCTCGTCGCGGTCAAGGAAACGCTGGGCGATGCATGGCTGAATTCGTCGCGCTACCGCTTCGGCGCGAGCTCGCTGCTCAACGACCTGCTGAGGCAGATCGAAAAGGAAAAGACCGGCGCGTACCAGGCGCCCTATTACTTCACTGAGTCGGCGGAGAGCTACTGATATGACAACTCCTAGAGCGATTGTCCGACCTTCGGCGGTTGGTGGTGGCTCCATTCCGCAGCTGATATTCGGAGATCTCTGGGAGTACGATCCGGCTCCGGAGACCGCCGATCCCAAGCTCAAGCCGAAGTACGATCTCTTCATCGGCGGCAAGTTCGTCGCTCCAAAATCCGGCAAGTACTTCGAGTCCGTGAATCCGGCGACGGAAGAAGTTCTGGCCGAGATCGCGCTCGCCAGCCCGGCGGATGTAGACGCCGCGTATCAGGCCGCGCAGAAAGCGTTCACACTCTGGAGCAAGCTGCCGGGTGCCGAGCGTGGGAAATATCTCTATCGCATCGCGCGCCTGATCCAGGACCGCGCGCGGGAGTTCGCTGTCGCCGAGACGATGGATGGCGGCAAGCCGATCAAGGAATCGCGCGACTTTGACGTGCCGATGGCGGCCGCGCACTTCTTTTACCACGCGGGCTGGGCCGACAAGCTGGAGTACGCGATGCCCGGCGTTACGGTCGTCCCACTCGGGGTCGTCGGCCAGGTGATACCGTGGAATTTCCCCTTACTCATGTTGGCGTGGAAGATCGCGCCGGCGCTGGCGATGGGAAACACGGTCGTTCTGAAGCCCGCTGAGACGACGTCGGTCACCGCGCTGAAATTCGCGGAGCTGCTGCTCGAAGCGGAGCTGCCGCCCGGCGTCGTGAATTTCGTCTGCGGTGCAGGCGAGACTGGCGGCGCGGTCGTCGGACATCCCACTGCCGCGAAGATCGCATTCACTGGCTCGACCGAGGTCGGCAAGTTGATCATGCGCCAGCTCGCCGGCAGCGACAAGAAATTGACTCTGGAGCTGGGCGGCAAAGCCGCCAACATCGTGTTCGACGATTCTCCCATCGATCAGGCAGTCGAAGGCGTCGTCAACGGAATCTTCTTCAATCAGGGGCATGTCTGCTGCGCGGGAAGCAGACTCCTTGTGCAGGAATCGATTGCGGAGATGTTCGTCTCGAAGCTCAAGAACCGCATCGATGTTCTTCGTGTCGGCAATCCGCTCGACAAGAACACCGACGTCGGCGCGATAAACTCGCGCGCGCAGCTCGACCGGATCTGCGAGCTCGTTGATTCCGGCGTGACGGCTGGCGCCGAGATGTACCAGTCGGCGGTGTGTCGGCTGCCGACAAAGGGGTACTACTTCAAGCCGACAGTGTTCACCGGCGTGACGCAGAGCCACCGCATCGCCCGCGAAGAAATCTTCGGACCCGTGTTGAGCGTTCTCACCTTCCGCACCCTCGAAGAAGCTGTGGAGAAAGCGAATAACACGATGTACGGACTCTCGGCCGGCGTCTGGACCGACAAAGGCTCGCGCATTCTCAAGATGAGCACGCTGCTCAAGGCGGGAGTGGTGTGGGCGAACACCTTCAACAAGTTCGACCCGTCGTCGCCCTTCGGCGGCTACAAGGAGTCCGGTTTCGGACGCGAAGGCGGGCGGCAGGGTCTGATGGATTACGGGAAGGTGGTCTAGCCGTGCCGCGGATTCCGGTAACCAAGACGCCCAAGGTGTATGTGGGTGGGCAATTCATCCGGTCCGAGAGCGGACGCGTTTTCCCGATTCAGAAAAAGACAACTACTCCGAAAGGGGATGCTGGCCTTCTAGGGAATATTCCGCAGTGCACGCGAAAGGACCTGCGCAATGCGGTCGAGGCGGCGGCGAAGGCCGGACCCGATTGGGCGCATCGCACTCCGTACAATCGCGGACAGATCGTCTATCGTTTGGCCGAGATGCTGGAGTCGAGAAGCGGAGAGATGGCGGAGTCGCTGGTGATCTCAGGTGCTGCGACCAAGGCTGCCGCGACGAAGGAAGTGAGCGCGAGCGTCGATCGTCTCATCTACTACGCCGGCTGGTCCGACAAATACGAGCAGGTGCTCGGCAACACGAATCCCGTGGCGGGTCCGTTTTTCAACTTCACTGTTGCGGAGCCGATGGGGATCGTGGGCATCATCGCGGATGATTCGGCTCCGCTGCTCGGCCTGCTGAGTCAGATCGCACCCGTGATCGTCGCGGGCAACACTTGCGTCTGTCTGGCGTCGCAGGAGTTCCCGTATCCGGCGATCGTGCTCGGCGAGCTCCTGGCCGTCTCCGATCTGCCGGGTGGAGTGGTGAACATTCTCACCGGGTTCAGAAAGGAGCTCGTTCCAACTTTCGCGACGCACACGCACATACGTGGCTTGAACGCGATTGTGAATCAGGAGGAGAAGAAGCAGCTTCAGCTCGGCGCGGCGGAAAGCATCAAGCGAGTTCGCGCGCGGAAGCGGGACGACGAATTCGATTGGACCGATGACCAGTCGCAGAGTGTGTACGAGATTCGCGACTTCATCGAGTTCAAGACCACCTGGCATCCGATCGGGGCTTGACGGTTTCACAGCAGCAGAACGCGATCGAGATGCGCGCGCTGCGCAAGGTTTACAAGGGTAGCGGCAAGACCAAGCCTGGCGGCTCTTCGTACAGCGCGCGGTGGGGTCCGCCCGGCACGACCGCTCCGCCATCAGGCGACGTCATAGCACTGGAGTCGCTCGATCTCGACATCGGCGCGGGCGAATTCTTTGGGTTGCTCGGTCCGAACGGCGCCGGAAAGACTACCGCGATCGGAATTCTCACCACGCGCGTTCGCCCCACTTCGGGAAAAGCAATTGTCGCCGGAGCGGACGTCGTTGAAGATTCGGTGCGCGTTCGCCAGACGATCGGAGTTGTGCCACAGAGGCCGAATGCCGACCTGAGCCTCAACGTTCTGGAGAATCTCCAGTTCCACGCCGCGTATTTCGGCATTCCCTTCGATGTCGCGACGAAGCGTGCCTACGAGCTACTCGAGCGTCTGGGCCTGGCCGAAAAGGCGGCCGCCAAAATGTCGGAGATGTCCGGCGGTCAGCAGCAGCGGCTCATGATCGTGCGCGCCCTGATGCACGAGCCTGACATCATCTTCCTCGACGAGCCGACCGTCGGCCTCGATCCTCAGGCGCGGCTCGGGTTCTGGGATATCCTTCGCGACCTGCACGATCGCGGGCGCACGATCGTAATGACGACGCATTACATGGATGAAGCCGACAGGTTGTGCGACCGCCTCGCGATCATCGACCGCGGCAAGCTCCTCGCCCTGGACACTCCACACGCGCTCAAGGCCAAAGCGCCGGGCGGGACGCTGCTCGAGCTCGTGCTGGACGGTGATGCGATGCCGGCCGCCGAGCTCGCTGAGGCGCTGGCGGGAATCAGCAGAGTGGAGGCTCAGGATGGAGTCCTGCGCGCGCACAGCGATCGCGGCGGCCAGCTTCTGCCCGCTTTGATTGAAGTAGCCGAATCCACGGGCCGGACGGTTACCGACATTCATTTGCTGCAGCCGAGTCTGGAGACACTGTTCGTGTCGCTGACGGGAAGGAAGCTCGGATGACGGCGGTCGCGCTCGACGCTCCTCGCCCGGAAGTTCGAGCATCGTCGGTTTTTGCGGCGCTGCTGCGACGCGACATGCGAGTCGCCCGTCGGGAGCTCCCATTCTTTCTGCTGCGGACGACGATGCAGCCATTGATGTTCGTGATCGTATTCGGGTATCTGCTGCCCAAGATGGGATTCATGGGTCGCGGCTACACGACGGCGCTACTGCCGGGAGTGCTGGCGATAAGCCTTACCTTCTCGAGCATTCAGTCCGTCGCGCTGCCGATGGTGCAGGATTTCGGCTGGACGAAGGAGATCGAGGACAGACTGCTGGCGCCGGTCCCGATCTGGCTCGTCGCGGCGGAGAAAATCGTTGCCGGTGTGCTGCAGGGCGTGGTATCAGCGCTGTTCGTGCTGCCAGTGGCGCGTCTCATCATGGGTCCGATCCCCAATCTCACCTTCGGCCATGTCGGTGACGTGCTTCTGATCACAGTGCTCGGCGCGGCGGCATTTTCTTCGCTCGGATTGTTCCTCGGCACCGCGATCCAGCCGCAGCAGATCGGCCTCCTGTTCGGCGTCATTCTGGCGCCGATGATCTTTTTCGGCTGTGCCTACTATCCGTGGCAGGGCTTGAGCGCGGTGCCGATCATGAAATACGCGGTGCTGATCAACCCGCTGGTATATGTAGCGGAGGGAATGCGGGCCGCTCTGACGCCCGGCGCGCCGCACATGTCGCTAGGCATCGTGGTAGTGGCGCTCATTCTCATCACGGCACTCTTTTGGACGCTGGGCATGAGGTCGTTCATGAAGCGCGCTGTCGGCTAGCTCCTTGCGGGCGCGCGGTCGGCTACCTCTACCTCCCGACCTGGCGCGCGGTCGGCCAGTTCCATACGCGGGGCCCGAGGCAGCGAGAGTGTAAACGTCGAGCCATCACCGAGTACGCTCTCGACAGTGACCTGGCCATCCATCGCGTGAGCCAGATCCTGGCTGATCGCCAATCCAAGTCCCACTCCCTGAACCGGCTGATTGAGGCGACGTTCGGCCTGGACGAACGGATCGAAGATCCTGTCGATTTTTTGCGGTGAAATACCGGCTCCCGTATCCGCGACTCGAATCTCGATGCAATTGCCACGCGGCTCGCTCGAGAGCGTGATGGTGCCGCCGGCGTCGGTGAACTTCACGGCGTTGCTCAGCAGATTGAGCACGATCTGCTGCATCTTCTCGGGATCCGCGAGGACCGCGGCCAATTTGTCACCGCCCTTGTACGAATAGTGGAGACCCTTCGCCAGAATCTGCGGAGCAATCATCGACTCTGTCTCGCGCAGCGCATCATCCACCGGGACGGCGGTGATGTGGTACTCCGTCTGACCGGCATCGACTTTGGCGAAGTTCAGCACGTCCTGGATCAGCGTGAGAAGGTGCTGTTGGCTGCGCCTGATGCGGGCGATATCCTGAGCCTGGTCGGCGTTGAGCGCGCCGCGGATGCCCATCGCCAACAGCTCGGCGTATCCGCCGATCGCATTCAGGGGAGTCCGGAGCTCGTGGCTCATGGTGGCGAGAAACTCCGATTTCGCCTGGCTCGCCGCCCAGGCTTCCTCTTCCGCCTTCTTCCGCTCTTCGATGTCGACCGCGATGCCGAGCCAGGCCTTGACCTTGCCCGACTCATCGCGACCGGGCCGGCTCCTCGCGAGAAACCAGCAGTAGCTTTCGTCCCGTCCACGCAACCGAAGCTCGACCTCGTAGTCTTTCCCATCTTGCACGGCCGCTTGCCAGATGCTGACGACGCGGTCGCGGTCTTCGGGATGAATTGCGGCGATCCACCGGTCGCCGAGTGTCTCTTTTTCGGAGAGACCAGTGTACTCGTACCAGTACGGATTGCAGTAGGTGATCTGTCCGTCGGGCCGCCCGAACCATACGACCTGAGGCGCGAGCTCGAGCAGATTCTCAAATCTGCCTCTGGTCGTGAGGGTCCAACGCTCGAACTGGGTGGCCGCGAGGGCGATGCCGAGCAAGGCAACGCTGGTGGCAGCTACTACCAATCCAAGCTGGTACGTCCCGAGGACGAGGTGATCGGTCGGTCTCCAGCCGGCGGGGCCGCGAGTGAAGTGAGCGGCGGCCATCCCCGTGTAGTGCATCCCGGCGATCGCGAAGCCCATGAGCAAAGACGCTCCCGATTTCTTGAGCGAGGCTCCTGGTTCCGAGCCGGTCTCGATGAGATTCCGAGTGAGAGCGAGGGCCGCGAACGAGCCTATGATCGCAACGCCGACCGATGCTGCGACGATGAGCGGATCGTAGACGACGTGGCTGCTCATTCGCATTCCGGCCATGCCTGTGTAGTGCATGCCGGCTATGGCGAATCCCATGAAGACGCTGGCGAGAGCCAGAAGCCACGAGCTGACCGCGGCGCGATTGAAGATGGCGAAAGCGATGGCGCACCCGACTACTGCCGCGACAACCGAGAGGAAGATGAGAAGCGAGTCGTACCAGACGAGAACGGGCAGGTGAAGGGCGAGCATGCCGACGAAGTGCATGCTCCAGATGCCCAGTCCCATTGCCAGTGCGCCGCCGCAAATCCAGAGAATACGGCGGCGGCGTTCAGCGGCGCGAACGCGCTGCGCGATCTCGACGGCAACGTACGCGCCAATCGTGGCGATTACGACTGAGAGAACAACGAGAGCCAAGCTGTAGGATTTTTCGATCATTCTGGGTGAATCGATCGCTGGAAGGAAGAGCTTGCCATCACATTCGTGGGGGCGCTCCTCCCGCGGGCGAGCGCACCGTAGCGCTGTGAAAGTGGGCAAGATGCAAGCCCAACAGCTCCGCTTTTCCTGCTGACTGTAAGTGATTGGATTCGTTGCGGTTAAGACGGTATTTTTGCGCACGGCGGCCGCCGGCCGCACTCGTCACACATGAGCTCGCAAGGGGCGGGAGGCCCACTGAAATGAAACTCCGCTTTCCGCACCCTCTGACATTGCTCGCCGGCTTCATTGCGTTGGCGGCGTTGATGAGTTACGTGCTGCCCGCCGGACAGTTCGAGCGACGCGACGATCCGGTGACCGGGCGGAAGGTGGTCGTCGCCGGAACGTACCACGCCGTCCCACAGCAACCTGTCTCGCCGTTCCAGGCTGTCGTCGCGATACCGAAGGGTTTCGCGGATGCGGCGTCGGTGATTGCGCTCGTGTTTCTGGTTGGCGGCGCGTTCGGGGTCGTCGATCAGACCGGCGCGCTGCGGCGAGGCGTGGGCTGGCTGGTGCAGCGACTGCGACGGCGCGAGCTGCTCGTGATTCCCATCTGCTGCATCGCGTTCGCGACGGGCGGAGCGCTCGAGAACATGCAGGAGGAGATCATCCCGCTCGTGCCTGTTCTCCTGCTACTCACCACGCAGCTCGGCTTCGATCCTCTGGTTGCAGCAGCGATGAGCGTCGGCGCCGCGGGAGTCGGATCGGCGTTCAGCCCGATCAATCCCTTTCAGGTTGGGATCGCGCAGAAGCTCGCGGGACTTCCGTTGCTCTCGGCGTCGGGATTCAGGCTGGTGTTTCTGGCGCTGGCGCTGGCGATCTGGATTGGCGCGACGATTCGATACGCGCGGAAGACCCGTACTGTCGGCGCGAGCACGAACGTAGAAGCGGGTGAGCCGGTTGGAGCGCGCGACGGACTCGTGCTCGGTCTAGTCATCGTCACCTTCACGATCTTTATCGTCGGCGTGATGAAGTACGGATGGGATTTTGATCAGATGTCCGCGCTCTTCTTCATCATGGGCGTGCTGGCGGGGCTGATCGGCGGACTTGGCGTGAATGGAACCGCGGATGCATTCGTCGAAGGATTTCGTTCGATGGCGTTTGCGGGGATGCTGATTGGATTTGCCCGCGCGATTTACGTGGTGGCGGAGCAGGGGCAGATTATCGACACGATCGTGAACGGACTATTTGCTCCGCTGTCGCACCTGCCGGTGGCCGTCGCGGCGGCGGGGATGATGGTCGTTCAGTTCTTCGTCCATTTCCCGGTGCCGAGCGTAAGCGGGCAGGCGGTGCTGACGCTGCCGGTGCTGGTGCCGCTGTCGGATTTGTTGGGGCTCGGGCGGCAGGTGACTGTGCTCGCGTATCAGTATGGCGGCGGACTGGCTGACATTCTCGTGCCGACCAACGGAGCGTTGATGGCAATTCTTGCGGCGAGCGGAGTGCCGTTCGGAAAGTGGATCCGGTTTCTCGCGCCGGTTTATGCCGGCCTCTTTTTGCTTGGTGTGGTTGCTGTAGGAACTGGAATTCTGATCGGGTTGGGGTAAGGGCCGAAGTTCCGCCGGGGCCTTGCGGCGATATATCGCCAGATATAACTTGTGGTCAAAAGATATATCGCCAGTACTATCATAGGCGCCAACTGCCGCCTGACTGGCTCGATGAATCCAATTTGGCGGGGTTAAGTCAATGCGTGGTGGAAACTGTGGGCCGAGGTTCGCTTGGGCGTCCGGCATGCGGCCGGAGAACTTTGGGTTTGACGCCGGCGCTTTTTGGGGTGGTCGCGGCAAATCGCGCGGCGGTCCGTTCGGCGGCGGAAGAATGTTCGATCAGGGTCACCTGAAGTTCGTGATTCTTCGCCTTCTCGACGAGAAGCCGCGCCACGGTTACGAGATCATCAAGGAAATCGAGGAGCGTTTTGGTGGGATGTATTCGCCGAGCCCGGGAACCATTTATCCCACCCTGACGCTGCTCGAGGACCTCGGCTACGCCCGAGCGAGACCGGAGGAGAGCGGCAAGAAGATCTACGAGATCACCGAAGAAGGACGGGCGCATCTTGCTGAAAACCAGCCGCTGATCGACGACATCTTCTCGCGGATCGCGGAGTTTGCGAACAACATCTTCGGAGAGCCGATGATGGAAGTGCACCGCGGATTCAAGAACATCGGCCGCGCCATCTATGCCTCGAAGAGCTCGTCGAGGTCCGCGGAGCAGATAAGGAAGATCAAGGAGATCCTCGACCGCGCAGCGAGCGAAATCGAAGCGGTGTGACCGCTGTCTGACCTAGAGGCCGAGGAGATCACGAGCCGCTACGCAGTAGTAGCAACGCGTGAACCTGCAATCCACGCTTGTTGGTCGGTGCTTTGGCAAACGCTGTTCGCGCGGAATCCAATTGCGCGACTGCCATGAGCCATTCGTCATCAGATAGCGGGGCTCGGGCGAGCAACTCGAGCTCTGCTTCGATGGCGGCGCTATGTGGCGCTGAGGCCATCTGTCTGGCTTTCGCGGCGGTTACCAGTCTGCGACTCCGTGAGTGGGGCGGGGCGTTTTGAATCGCTGTGTCGATCCGGTTTACCAGGCGCCTTCTACGCAGAGTGCTCGAGTCAGCGAGACCGGCCAATACCGACGCGGCCTCACGCTCGGCCCATTCGCGCAGTTGCTGCAACACAGCTTCATATTCAAGGCAATTCGTCTGAACATCGACACCGCTGGCCAAACGGCATGCAGCGATTTGGGTTTCGAGATCAGTCGACAACTGCCCGGACAACCTCACGACCAGGCTCGATTCGCCGTCGACGCTTACGACGGCGAGGAAGCCTGACTGCCGCGAGGAAACGGATGCGATGGATACTTCATCGTCCTGCACCCGTGCGATAGTGCTCAGGCGGTGAGCATCCTTCGAGCAGGAAGTCGCTCGAGGATCGCCGGCGAACAAGTCAGGTCGACGCCAGCCGCTGAGAATCGCGCGCAGTCTCTCCGTCTGCCTCGTCACACTCTCAGCGCCAGCACTTTCGGCGGATGAATGATACGGGAACGGCGGTGTGGTGGCAGAACCGACTGCATGTCGAGCGATATCCCACTTTCGCTGAACGAGAATCTCGTTTTCTAGCAGCTCTGCCGCGCTTGCGGGCGGACGAATCAGGTAAACGCTCACCGTTGAATGTGCGGAGCCCATCCGCGCCACTCTTCCAACGCGCTGTTCCAGACGCGCCGCAGTCCACGGGATATCCAGGTGCACGACAACCTCGGCGTCCTGCAGATTCACGCCTTCGCTCAACAAGTCAGTCGACAGGAGAAGGTCAATCGCCTCCGCCGATGGGGGCGGCGAAGCATGAAGCGCACGCGGGGCGAAGCGAGCAAGAGCCTCTCCGCGCGATAGTCTGCCGCCCGCGACCCTAGCTCCGTGAGCAGTAAGCATCGCCACGCCACCTGGCTTAACGAGCTTGCGAAAGAGCATCGAAACGGTCTCAGTGTACTGAGCGAAAGCGACGATCTTGGCTTTCGGATGTGCGCCGCGGAGACTCGCGATAATGCTGGCGCGCTCAGTGTCGAGTGAAAAGCGCACCGAGTGTGATTCGCGAAACCGCTGAAGAGCATTCGAGTGGACTCTCACCGTTTCGAGTAGTGCCTCCGCGTCACCTGTTGGAGCGGACAGAAGCTCTGGAAAGCCGAGTTGGAGGGCGCCGTCGTCGAAGATCCAAGTGCGGAGCTCGCGCTCAGTCGGATACGTCCCTGCTTCGAGCGATGCAATGAGCGCGAATGCTCTCGCGATTCGTCTCCGGAGTGCCTCGTTCAGCGCGGCCTCACTGGATGCCCACTGGTGCACGAGCCCACGTGCGATAAGACCCAGGCCCAGACCACCGTCACGAACCGGGATCGGCTCGGGAAGCATTGTCAACTCGCGCACAATCCGAGGATCGTCGGAGACCTGAAGAGTCACGGTTGGGCGTACGGTGGGAATCAGCGCTGTGCTCTTCAGCTGTTCGTGATCGCGCCGCACAACGCATCGAGCAAGCTCTGCCCGGGTCAGC